>CAMEIH010000069.1 GCA_945917985.1 uncultured Clostridium sp.
TATGTCCGGTGCTGTGAGAGGACGGCGGTTAGTCGCCGCCTCCTACTCGATTATGAGAAAAGATCTATTTGTGTTCCTGCAGCCAGCGCATAGCGGTATAGGCATAAACAGCGCTTCCTGAGGAAAGAACACTCTCGTCAAATTTTGCTTTGGGATGATGTTGAGGGTAACAGTAACCTTGTTCCGGCTGTCCTGAAGCCAGTGCCAGCATAATAGAAGGTACTTCCTGGGAGACATAGGCAAAATCTTCTGATCCTGATGTCTTTGCAGGCTTTCCGCTTCCTGACAGAGCGTTAAGCTGGCCGGCGGTAAATGCCTTTTCAGGTCCGAGAAGTTCCTTTACGTATTTGGCAGCATCTGCTGACAGAGCGCTGTCATTAAGAAGGGTAGGGCAACCGTTGCCGAAAGAGACTTCTGCACTTCCACGGAAGGTTTCTGCAACACCTTTTGCAATCTCCGTCATTCTTGTTTTGATATAGTCTCTGATTTCTTCATCGTAAGTACGGATAGAACCGGTCAGTTCTACCGTATCGGGAATGACATTGGCAGCGTTGCCTGCGTGAATGGTTCCCACTGTAAGGACTGCCTCATCCATAATGGCAAGTTCCCTTGCATTGAGCTCCTGAAGGGCAATGATAGTATGGGCAGCGATGTTGACAGGATCGATACCGGTATTGGGCATGGAACCGTGGCAGCCTTTTCCCTGAATCTTGATGGTAAAGAAATCGCAGGCCGGTGCACTGACGCCGCCGTCACAGACGATAACAGTACCCGGGGTCATGGGCATATTGGTCATAACATGAATCATCAGTGCGGCGTCCACGTCAGGATTTTTCAAAAGACCTGCATCGATCATGTCGTGTGAACCTTTAAAAATTTCTTCTGCAGGCTGAAAATCAAGCTTGATGGTTCCCTCAATCTCATCCTCATGCTGTTTTAAGAGACGTGCTGCGCCAAGCAGCATGGCGGTATGCATATCATGTCCACAGGCATGCATTTTACCGGTGGGCGATTGAAAGTCGACATCAGCTTCCTCCTGAATGGGAAGCGCATCCATATCGGCTCTCAGCATAAACACTTTGCCCGGTTGTTTGCCACCGGCAAGCACGGTGAGCCCTGACTTACCGCAGGGTTTCGGCTCATATCCCATTTTGACCAGCTGTTCCTTTACATAAGCGGTTGTTTCTTTTAAGTCAAAGCCTGTCTCTGCATGAGTGTGCAGATAACGACGATCGTTGATAATCTGATCTTTTAAGGCGAAAGCTTCATCCAATAGTCTTTGTTCCATGATATAGTACCTCCATTTTTGTTTTCCTTACAAAAAAAGCGCTCTTATTTGTGAGCGCTTTTGTGTTCAATAAGACGACTCGCAAAGCGTGTCGACATTTATCTTGCAATAAAGTAATAATAGCAACAGTAAGATTGTTTGTCAACTTAATAATTCTGTAATAGAAATTATGTATTGTGTAACAGAAATTATGCAACTTTGATGCAAAAATGATGCAAATCTGATGCATGCCTTTTATAAGATAGTGGTAAAGATGAGATCATGATACGGAGAAAAACAGATGAAAAAGTGGATGAAAGTTACAGCGATATTGTCGGCGATGATAGTGATTCTTTTTGGAATCTTACCTGTCACATGGATTTTGGCAGGAAAGATGATAGCCTTGCTGCCAATGAAAGAGAAGGCACAGAAATCTTACGGAATTGGGAGCATTCCCATGTCGGAGGATGGATTTTACGAAATAAGAAGCGCAGAGGATTATCGGATTTTCTGGGATGAGGCAGGCTATAAGAACAGCTCTGTTAAGGGAAGGCTGATGTGTGACATCAGGCTGAATGACACATCAGGCTGGCAGGAGTGGGAGAAAGGGTTTTACGGATATTCTTCCTCATCAGTACTGAATTTTTCGGGTGTTTTTGACGGAAACGGACACACTATTTACGGCATTTACTCTGAAAATGGGTACGGGATTGTCAGAACAAATGAAGGGATCATCAGAAATCTGACAATAAGAGATTCGGTAATCTGCGGTGGAATTTATGGAGGAGGAATCTGTTATCACAATGAAGGCCGGCAGGCATTGATCAGTAATTGCAAATTTTATGGGAAAATTACAAATGTGGTAAATGTCTGTCAGATCCCGGAGGAAATGGCGGGAATCTGCGTGATAAACAGCGGCACTATCGCAGGATGTGGCTTTATGGGTGAGTTCAGGCTTGATGAAAAGCATTCCGGAGAAAAGTGTGAAAGCGCCGGTATCTGTGTGCAAAATTATGGCAATGTGGAGAACTGTTTTAATCTGTCTTTCTGTCCTCTTAACGGAGAAAATGTGAGTTATGCCATTGCTAATCAGGGAGAGAAAAACTGTTATACCCTGAGAGACTCCGGGTTTTGTACATCTGATAAAGGGCAGGTGACAGAGCTTTCTATGGATCAGAGGCTTCAGCTTCAAAAATATCTTGACAGAGATATCCTTGCTTTGTGGAAGTCCGGAAAGCCGGCTTATCAGGAAAAAAGTCTTGCAAAAGCAGAGGAAAATGAATTGCGCAGACAGGCGTTGCAGGATGAAACAGTAAAAAATATGATTTTTTCGATGCTGAGCCGGGAAAAAGGAGACATCAGAGATTTTGATTTTCGGGCATCAAAGGAAGAAGGAGCAGAGTTCTGCCTGACGATTGCTTATAAGGGGAAAGAACTTCTGGTCAGCAAATACCAGGGAACAGAAACTGATGATATGGAAAAACTCTGGTGTAGGGAAGGTGAGATCCTTGCAGAGAAAGACGCAGACTCTTTTGGACATACTACCTATTTCCTTTTACAGAATGAGGTGCCTTCCGAAAGTACGGAGATCTTTACTTCCTATCAAACGAACACGGATCAAGGCTTTTTTTATGTCTCAGGGGATTGCCTTTACCGGATTGCTCAGGGAGCATCAGGAACAGAAGACGAGAAGGAAGCTCTGCTCTCCATGGCAGAGGAGGAAATCTGTTCCGGGAAAATAAAGAGTACAGGAATCGTGTGGAAGGATGACACGGTAAAGAAAGCGGTTTACGAGAGCCTCAAAGAAGAACAGGATGCTTTGCTCTCAAGAGAAGAAATTCGCAATCTGAAAGAACTGGAAATTGAAAACGGGAAGGATATCAAAACCCTGGCAGACCTTGCAAACCTTACAAAGCTTACATCACTCATTATCTGGGGTGATGGGCAGGTAAATGCCATTGGAGAGATGAAAAATTATGCTCTGCCTGAATTGACAGAGTTAATTTTGTATGATTGCGGAATTACTGACATCTCTTTCGTTGAAAATTATAAGAAACTGACAAGACTGTCATTAGGATGCAACAATATTTCCGATATCTCATCCTTAAAAGATTTGACACAGCTTGAATCATTGGCACTTTTCAGCAATCAGATCGATGATATTGGTGCATTGGGAGATATGGAAAAGCTTGTCACTTTGAACCTTACCGATAATAGGATTTCGGATCTTTCACCGCTTAGAGGAAAAACAAAGATGACTATACTGGGCCTTTCTTTCAACTGTATTACAGATATCTCTCCGTTGGAAGGAATGACTGATATGGTTAATTTATCCATAGGGAGTAATCATGTGAAAAATATCGGCGCTTTGAGCAATATGAGAAAACTGCAGTGGCTTGGATTGGAGGGCAATGAAATTGAAGACTATAACGCTCTTGCAGAAATAAAAAATCTGTTTTATCTGGATGTTATGGGAAATCCATCCCAGGACATCGGAGATCTGTATTCCATACCCTATCTCCTTTTGGGAAATAGGGGAACCGGACGGATCTCGGAAGAAGAACTGAGAAAGGCACAGAATCTGTTGAACAGAAGTCCTTCTGAACAGGGAATTGAAGCCCAGGATATTGCATACGGTGATTTAAATCGCGATGGGATCAGGGATGTAGCAATTACCGGATATTTCGGAGAGAAGAAAGATGAAGACGGGTATACAGAAGAATGGGGAACAAGAAGAGTCTATATTTTTATGGGAACAGGGGAAGAAGACTATGAGCTCCTGGCAGTAGTGGATACTTTGAACCCTGATATGGGAGGTGTTTATGGCGATCCTTATCAGGGGATCAGTTTGAGCGGAAATCATCTGATAGTGCAAAATTACGGAGGCAGTTTCTTCAGATGGGCAGACACCGTTATTTATGAGTACAAAAATGGAATGATACAGCTGGCTTTTTGCTATACCATGAATGAATGGATAGGCAACAATAGCGGCTATGACTGGTTTGCCTATGATTATGTGCAGGATACCGAGAAGAAATATGCGGTTATGGGAGAATGGGATCAGCCGGTTGAGATGCTTCTGATCGCAGACGATTCCAACCGTTCAGATGAGAGAAATATCAGAATCAGCGAACAGTTTGAATCTGCATGGAAAGAACTGGAGCAAAAGGGAGCGGAGAGCAACGGACAGACATTTCCCGAGCCGGACTATTGGAATTATGCAGCTGACATTGACGGAGGCGGCTATTATGATTATGAGATTCACAAGTTGCCTATGAAAGTTAAAAGTGATCCGACGGAAGTATTGACTGCGGCAGTGGAAGAATTCTTTTTGCCGGGTACTGCCATTTGCTTTCCTATTAAGGAATATTCTTCAGAGGAAATCAAGAGTAATTATGATCGCCTTGCAGGAGTTGAACTCCCTGATGTTTTTTACGTAGGAAGAGAACCCTCGGGGGAGTGGAAACTCTTGACTTATGTGTCCTGCCATCAGGATGAGGATGGTAGCTATGTTCATAAACTGTTGTTCTCTGAACCAAATACGGAATACGAAGAATGGTTTTGTGACAAGACGTTTTATTATTGTGAAAAGGATGGGACTTTTGTGCTTCCATAATAAAAATCCCTTGGCGGCAGGCGCTTGATAAGGTATAATTCATATAGAATAAAATGTACCGAGGAACAAAGATGGATCTATTTGAATATATGAGAGCCACCAGCATGGAAAAGGAATCTCCTCTGGCGGCAAGACTTCGTCCGGCTACGCTGGACGAGGTAGTCGGTCAGCAGCATATTATCGGCAAGGACAAGCTTTTGTATCGGGCGATCAAAGCGGATAAATTGAGCTCCATTATCTTTTACGGACCTCCGGGCACCGGAAAGACCACGTTGGCAAAAGTGATCGCCAACACGACCAGTGCGGAATTTACGCAGATCAATGCTACGGTGGCCGGGAAAAAAGATATGGAAGAGGTGGTGAAGGCCGCCAAGGACAGGCTTGGAATGTATGGGAAAAAGACCATACTTTTTATCGACGAAATTCACCGTTTCAATAAAGGACAACAGGATTATCTTCTCCCCTTTGTGGAGGATGGAACACTGATTCTCATTGGCGCAACCACGGAGAATCCTTATTTTGAGGTAAATAGCGCACTGATTTCAAGATCCATTATCTTTGAACTGAAACCCTTAAGTATGGAGGATGTCAAGACACTGATCAGGAGGGCTGTTTACGATAAGGAAAAGGGGATGGGCGCTTATGATGCAGTCATCGATGAGGAAGCACTTACATTCCTTGCCGATGTGGCAGGAGGAGATGCAAGGCATGCCTTAAACGCCGTGGAGCTTGGAATCATGACCACGGAACGCTCAGAGGATGGCAAGATACATATTACGCTTGATGTGGCACAGGAGTGCATTCAGAAGCGTGCAGTGCGCTATGATAAGAATGGTGACAATCATTACGATACCATATCAGCATTTATCAAGAGTATGAGAGGATCGGATCCGGATGCCGCGGTTTATTATCTTGCCAGGATGCTGTATGCGGGAGAAAGTGTTACTTTTATTGCAAGACGTATTATGATCTGTGCAGCCGAGGATGTAGGAATGGCAGATCCCCAGGCACTTCAGGTGGCGGTAAATGCTTCACTTGCAGTGGAAAGAGTGGGAATGCCGGAGGCACAGATCATTTTGTCGGAGGCCGCCATGTATGTAGCCTGTGCCCCGAAAAGTAATGCCTGTGTGCAGGCAATAGGAGAAGCCATGAGTGAAGTGGAACAGACAGGAAATTTAGCCATACCTACCCATCTTCAGGATGCTCACTATAAGGGAGCAGCAAAGCTTTCACACGGAACAGGGTATAAATATGCCCACGATTATCCCAATCATTATGTGGAGCAGCAGTATCTGCCTTATGAACTGACCGGAAAGGAATTTTATCATCCGTCCGGAAACGGCTATGAAGTGAAAATAAAAGAGCATATGAGCCGAATTAAGAGAGAAGCGAAGGAAAGTTAGTATGAATTCAGATACCGGAAACAGAAACGAGCATACCGGCAAGAAAAGGAACAGAAAGATACGAAAGGTCAGAAAAAAGAAAGAGGGAAAGAAAGGACTTGTCCTGAAGCTTGCGGCAGCGGTAATAGCGGCAGTGCTCATTGCCGGTTCATTGATTTATTTTCTTGTAATCAGGGAACAGGTAGAAGAGCCGGGCGGAGAAATGGAAGAACTTGCAGCAGAGCTGATCGAAGATATCCGGGAGGAAGAACCATTAGGTGACATCGGAGCCGGAATCATTGATCATATTGTTACGGCGGAAAATGCGGTAGATGAAGCTTATAAGAGCAGACCCCAGACCCATGAACTGACGGAAAGCAACAGGGCTGATTTCGCCCAAATAGAATCCTGTCTGATCGACAGCAGTTCGGGAAAAGTAGTGGTAACTGCCAGCAGTGACGGGATTCCTGCAAGTGATGACAAGTACTATTATCTTTTTGCTCTGAATACTTATGATACGGATATTACAGAGGATAATGAATATATAACCAGAGAATATAAGGATACAACTACCGTAATGGAGGCTGCCCTGAATTATAACCGTGGAAACAGCAGGCTTTTTAAGAAGTTTGCCCTGGCGGTAAAAAAAGACGGAAAATATATTCTTGTCAGCACTCCTCATTATATTACCAATCCGGAAGCAATTGCCAAATATTCTTCCGTTTACCAGCAGCCGGCCTCCAAGAAGGGACTTCTTGTAGACCCTAACAAACTGCGGGGAAATGAACTGGATGATCTGGGAGTTAAGCAGGCAGCTTATAACATTCCTGTTGCAAGACTGCTGGGTCCTACTTCCAATAGTGCTTATCCTACCATTCACTATACTTACAATGGAAGAACTTATGCCTTCAACGGACAGGTTGTGGCGGAATATGATATTGTTTTTGGCACACTGATGGCGAAGGGGATTACCACCACGGCGATCATATTAAATAACTATTCTTCTTCCTATCAGCAGCTGATTCATCCGAAGGCGAGAAGCGGAGGATCGGCACCCTATTACATGTTTAACGGTGCTGAGGAATCAGGTGTGGAGTATATGGCGGCAATTGCCACGTTTTTGGCAGAACGTTATTCTGGAAGCAGCCATGGCAGGATTTCAAACTGGGTGATTGCCAATGAGATCAATGCCAGAAAAGAATGGAATTATATGGAAAAGACAGATACGGCCACTTATGTGGAGGAGTATGCCAAGGCATTCCGGGTTTTCTATACTGCCATCAAGAGCGTCAGCAGCAGTGCAAAGGTCTATATGCCTATTGACCAGCAGTGGGACAGAAATCTGAAAAATAATCCCAATTATGATGGGCGTGATATTCTGGATGAATTTAACAGGAATATAAAAGAAAAGGGTGATATTGACTGGGGACTTGCCCAGCATCCTTACAACGTTCCTCTGACAGAGGGCAGAATATGGAAATCAAATAAGCTGGTGACCCACAGTGCCGGTACGTCCATGATCACTATGGCAAACATAGAAGTGCTCACCAATTATATGCAACAGGAACAGTGCCTTGACAGTAACGGGGAGGTTAGAAGTATTATTTTAAGTGAACAGGGATATACTTCGACTGCGGGAGAAGCTGTGCAGGCAGCCGCTTTCGCATATGCCTATTACAAGACGGAACACAACCCTTACATTGATGCGTTCCTTTTAAACAGACAGACAGATGCGCCGGAAGAGGTTGCCCAGGGACTTGCTTTTGGACTGAATCATTCAAATGGCGCGCACAAGCAGATTTACAATGTATTTAAATATATTGATACGCCAAGCCATGCAGAGTATACGGATTTTGCAAAAAGTATCATAGGAATTTCGAGCTGGAGCGAAATATACTAAAACAGCTGTTCAATCAGATACTGATAAATTTCCTGATTCTTTTTCTGCCAGTTATCGCAGATGGAGATAGCAGTTTCCTCAAGAGGGACCGACATGGTAAGATCAATCAAATTGATTCCTTTATCTTTGGCGATCAGATGAGCCTCATATTCACCGGAGGTGGATTTGTAATAGTCGGCCAGAATGGAAACCTCATTGCGCATTTCAAGCTCATGGTTTCTGAAATATTCATCAATGTCTTTCTTGATGGAATCGCTGATCTGATTGCCGAAAAAAGAAAGCGTCTGCTTACCGTCTTCGGTCAGGATCAGATGAGTTCTGTTTCGAATGGATTTGGCAGTGACGAAACCGGCATCGATAAGTTCACCGATTGCCTGCTGCAGGGTAAGAAAATTGGTATATTCCCGCTCAAGAATGAAATCGCCGATCTGTGCTTTGGTAAGTGGAAAATCCACCCGATTAAGCATATATAAGATAATCAGTTTGTAAAGAGTTAATGGATCTGACATATCGTTTACTCCTTTTTGTATAAACTGCCCTGAAAGGCACCGGATGCTTTCATCTGCTTATGCAGAGCATTTAGTACATCCCGTTTATTCCCACTCCACAAGGGAGAAATGAGAAGAGATTTTGGAGCATCTCCTGTCACCCGGTGAATGACCATATCGGGACGAATGTGTGTAAGACAATCAATAACAGTAGAAAGATAAGCGTCTCTGTTTTCAAAACAGCAGATGCTTTCTTTTTTAAATAAATCAGCTAAATCTGTTCCTTTCAGAATATGAAGAAGCTGCAGCTTGATACCCCATACAGGCTTTTCGTTGAGATAAGTGACAGAAGCGAGCATATCTTTCGTTGTTTCACCGGGAAGCCCCAGAATCAGGTGAACGATTACCGGGATGCCGAGTGTATGCAAGTCATCAAGAGCCTGCTCAAAACAGGAAAGAGGATAACCTCTGCGAATGAACACGGCAGTGCTTTCATGGACAGTCTGTAGTCCAAGTTCAATCCAGATGAATTTCTCCGGAAATTCTTTTTTGAGGGAGGAAAGGAGAGTAAGGACTTCCGCCGGAAGACAGTCAGGTCTTGTAGCAATGGAAATGCCTACTGTTTCCCGGTCTGCAAGGGCGGTTTTGTATATCTGCGCAAGATAGGAAACCGGTCCATAGGTATTGATATAAGCCTGAAAATAAGCAATAAACCGGGAACCGGTATGCTTTTGTTTCAGCCTTGCCTTTCCCTCTTCAAAGCTCTTTTGAAAATGAAGCGGAGAAGAAAGCGGTACCGCAAAATCCCCGCTTCCTCCTCTGCTGCAAAAAATGCATCCTCTGGTATCAAGGGTTCCGTCCCTGTTTGGACAGGTAAGCCCCGCATTCAGTGCAATTTTATATATTTTTTCATGATAGGTATCCTGCAGGTAGGCGTCCAGGGAGTAGTAAGGTTTTCCATGCCACTTGTTTATCGCCTCCTGATAATTGGAACTCATGACCGAACAATATGGGATTTGACAGCCTGTGCCACCACTTCAGCCACCTTAGGGTCAAAGGCTTCCGGCATGATGTTGTCTTCATTTAACTCATCATCAGGCACCAGAGAAGCGATGGCATTTGCAGCGGCCAGTTTCATTTCCTCTGTGATCCGGGTAGCCCGTCCTTCCAGTGCTCCTTTAAAAATGCCGGGAAAAGCCACTACATTGTTAACCTGGTTCGGGAAATCACTTCGTCCTGTTCCCACAACTCTTGCGCCGGCAGCCTTTGCAAGATCGGGCATGATTTCGGGTACGGGATTGGCCATGGCGAAGAGGATGGAATCCTTGTTCATGGAAGCGACCATTTCCTGCGATACGATGCCGGGGGCAGAAACACCCACAAAGATATCGGCTCCCTTTAAGGCATCAGCAAGGGTTCCGGTTTCATTGTTCGGATTGGTCAGTTCAGCCATTTTCTGCTGCATCCAGTTGAGCCCTTCCGTACTCTTTGAAACAATACCTACCTTATCGCACATAATGATATTGGAAAAGCCGTAGGTAAGAAGAAGCTTGGTGATGGCAACGCCTGCACTTCCGGCTCCGTTTACAACAACCTTGCAGTCCTCCTTTTTCTTGCCAACTACTTTAAGACCGTTGATGATGCCCGCCAGAACTACGATGGCTGTTCCGTGCTGGTCATCATGAAATACGGGAATATCCAGGATTTCATTCAGACGTTCTTCTATTTCAAAGCATCTGGGAGCACTGATGTCCTCCAGATTAATGCCGCCGAAACCGGGAGCAAGGTAGGTGACTGCCTTGATGATCTCTTCCGTGTCCTGAGTATCCAGACAGATGGGCACTGCATTGACTCCTCCAAATTCCTTGAAGAGAACAGCTTTTCCTTCCATAACGGGCATAGCGGCATAAGGACCGATATTTCCGAGTCCCAGAACAGCACTGCCGTCAGAGACAACAGCTACTGTATTGGCTTTCATGGTATAGGTATAAGCGGCTTCCCTATCTTCCGCAATCACTTTGCAGGGCTCCGCTACGCCGGGGGTATAGGCAAGAGAGAGATCTTCTCTCGATTTTACCGGTGATTTGGCTACGACTTCCAGTTTGCCGTTCCACTCTTTATGAAGTAAAAGCGCTTTTTCATTTGTTGTCATAAGATAATCTCCTTGATCTTGTATATTTTTTCAGTCTGCAAAGACTCAAATTATTTACATACAGTATCATTTTATAATAATTGCATCAGCCATGCAAGCACAGTTTACGAAATGAAAATGAAATGAAAAAAGAAAAAAACGGCATAATAAGGGATATTAAGTAGTAAAAGCTATTTACATGTATAATGTTATGTGCTATCATATGTAGTAATGAAAACTACATTAAAAGTTATGAAATAATAAATGAAATGGTTTTGGAGGTCCCTATGAGCTATAAGATAGTTGTAGACAGCTGCTGTGAATTGCCCGCGCAGTATCATCAGGATGAGCACTATGAAATTGTGCCTCTTGGCTTGGAGGTAGAGGATGAATTGATCATGGATGATGAGAGTTTTGATCAGGCCTCATTTTTGAAGAAAGTAGCGGAATCTTCCAAATGTCCCAAATCTTTCTGCCCTTCTCCGGAAAAATTTATGGAAGCATACAGGACAGAGGCAGAAAATATATTTGTTTTTACCTTATCTGCGAAACTGAGCGGAAGCTACAACAGTGCAGAGGTTGGGAAAAAGCTTTACGAGGAAAAATACGGAAAGAAAAATATCTTTATCTGTGATTCCGAGTCAGCAAGCTGTGGAGAAAGCCAGCAGGCGCTTCTTGCAGCAAGGCTGTCTGAAGAAGGACTTCCCTTTGAGGAAATCTGCCGGAAACTTACGGATTACCGGGATCATATGAAAACATATTTTGTGCTTGACAATCTGGAAACTCTTCGGAAGAACGGAAGATTGACAGGGGTAAAGGCCCTTGTGGCATCTACCTTAAGCATTAAGCCTGTTATGGGTTCCCATAAGGGAGAAATCATTCAGCTCAGTCAGGCGATCGGAATCAAAAAGGCACTTGCCAAAATGGCAGACACGGTAGCAAAAGAAGCAGTGGATTCGGAAAAGAAAATGCTGATGATCACCCACTGTAACTGCAAGGAAAGAGCAGAAAGCGTAAAGAACATGATTCTTGCCAAGATCAAATGTAAGGATGTGCTGATCATGGATACAAGAGGGGTCAGCAGCATGTATGCCAATGACGGCGGTGTCATTGTCACATTGTAAGAATGAATAGATGAAATAAATTATTTAAAGCGTTTCTGCATGATAAGCCTGCAGAGCGCTTTTTATATTTTGGGACGCAAAAGGAGAAGATTTCAGGGTTACACCATTTTTTAAGGTTACCTTGAAAGGAGAGAAATGTTCCATATGGGAGATGTTGAACATGGTGCGCTCATTCAGAAGTACCATATGGGTAAACATGGAAATTTCATCGAAAAAGTTGAACATGGTTGTCAGAATGGGAACTTCGGTGCCGTCTTTTAAGAAAACGTGAACATACCTGCCCATGGTGATGCCGTAGACGATATCATCTTCCGCCACATAATAAGTGTCAGTTTCAGAGCGAAGTTCAATAGTTGGAATCTTTTCTGCCAGCAATATGACAGCACGGTCCAGAACGCTGGAAAGCTCCGCAGTTTTAATAGGCTTTTCCAGATAGATCAAATTATCGGGACAATCCGGCAAAGAAGAAGCTTTTGCAGGATAATCAATCTTGGAAGAGCAGAGAACAATGGGAACATGTACACCTGATTTTACGAGAGCAAGGGCAAAGGTAAGCCCGTCAGGAGCTTCATTTACCATGTCAATAAAGAAAAGGTCATACAACATATTATTTTTCGCAAGTATTTCACAATTGCCAAAAGAGTCCGTATAGAAAGAACCGGTGGTGCCGGCACGTTTATCGGATTCTCTTTTTAACAGACGTTCAAGCTGTTTTCTGTCAGCAACATTATCATCGCAAATCGCAATATGCATAAATCCCTCCGCAAACTGATCGTTTACAAAATTGAAATTTCAAATGGTGCATTTAAAAGAAAGATAAAAAGTATGATCTGCAAAAGCAGGATAAAAGGCATTCCGTACACAAAATACCAATGCCTTGTTTTATGACGAAAAGCATACATTCCGATAATGGAACCTATGCTTCCGCCGATGATCGCAACGATAAAAAGGGTAGCTTCCGGAATCCGGAAGCTCCTTTTTTTCGCTCTGTATTTGTCGATTCCCATCAGGGAAAACCCGATGAGGTTCATGATAATAAAATATCCCAAAAGTAAAGTGATTACATTCATGTTTAACCTCTGGTTTTACAATTAAAGCTCTCCGCGCTCCTGCATCTTCATGGCACGTACCTTGGTGGAAAGACCAAACAGATTGATGAAGCCTTCCGCATCATGATGGTCATACAGATCACCTGTTGTAAAGGAAGCAATGCTTTCATTGTACAGAGAATAAGGTGATGTGGTGCCGGCTTTGATGATGTTGCCCTTGTAAAGCTTGAACTTAACCTCGCCTGTCACATATTTCTGTGTGGATTCGATAAAGGCCTGAACTGCTTCACGAAGAGGAGAGAACCATTTTCCTTCGTAAACGATCTGAGCAAATTTGTTACCCATGTCTTTCTTGACAGCATAAGCATCACGGTCAAGGCTCAGCTCTTCAAGCTGCTGATGTGCCTCGTAAAGAATGGTTCCGCCGGGGGTCTCGTATACGCCACGGGACTTCATACCAACCACACGGTTCTCCACGATATCCACAATACCGATACCATGCTTGCCGCCCAGTTTATTCAGCTCGCGGATAATATCGGAAACCTTCATCTTCTTGCCGTTAACGGAGGTAGGGACCCCTTTTTCAAAGGTCATGGTCACATACTCGCCCTCCTCGGGAGCTTTTTCGGGAGTAACGCCGAGAACAAGCAGATGCTCAAAATTAGGCTCGTTGGCAGGATCTTCCAGTTCCAGACCTTCGTGGCTGATGTGCCAGATGTTACGGTCACGGCTGTAGCTGGAGTCGGCAGAGAAAGGAAGGTCGATTCCGTGTGCCTTACAGTACTCAATTTCGGATTCACGGGAGTCAAGTGTCCACTTATCATTTCTCCATGCTGCAATGATCTTCAGATCGGGAGCAAGAGCCTTGATACCGAGCTCGAAACGGATCTGGTCATTTCCCTTGCCGGTTGCACCGTGGCAGATAGCAACAGCGCCTTCCTTACGTGCGATCTCAACCAGCTTCTTTGCAATTAAAGGTCTTGCCATGGAAGTACCGAGTAAGTACTTGTTTTCATAAACAGCATGTGCCTGTACGCAGGGAACGATGTATTCGTCACAGAATTCATCGATGACATCGAGAATGTATAATTTTTCAGCGCCGCAGAATTTTGCTCTTTCTTCCAGACCGTCCAGTTCTTCTTCCTGACCGCAGTCGATGCAGACGCAGACAACTTCGTAATTGAAGTTTTCCTTTAACCAGGGGATGATGGCTGTGGTGTCAAGACCGCCTGAATACGCTAAGATTACTTTTTCTTTCATAATATAATGCCTCCATATGTATTTTATTTTAACCGTTTGGTTGTTTCGTTTACTGACAAATCACAATATACTACAAAAGAGCGGAGAATGCAATACTTATTTTTGCATATTTAAAAGAAAAATATGAATAAATTGCATAAAATTTAAAAAGTAATGAATATTATGCATAAAATGCGAATTAATATGCATTGCTTTGGAGGCGGAATGAGATGAGGAATATAATGCGAAATAAAATGCGGCAGTTGCGTCAGTCAACCGCCAGCTCATGTGCACTGTGCGCTCCGGCAAGCCTCAGAGACTAAAAACGTGTTCAGCATAGGCTTCCACGTTTTTATGAGTCTTGCCTTCGCAGTGCCCAAAATCGCTGTCACTTGACTGACGCGGCTGCCCTTTCGCTATGATTTGATACGACTTATGTTTGCTGCGAGGGTATAAACAAGCGCTTTGGAGTTCAAAAGTATATTGGAGGGTATAAGCAAGCTTTTCAGCCATCATATACCCTCCGTGTGTGGTTTCACAGCGTAAATTTTAGTTCAAAAGCTTGCTGGGAGGGTATAAGCAAGCGTTTCGGACTTCATATACCCTCCGTGTGCGGTTTCACTGCGTGAGTTTTAGCTGAAAAGCTTGCTGGGAGGGTATAAGCAAGCGTTTCGGACTTCATATACCCTCCATGCACGGTATCCAAGCGTGAATTTT
>CAMEIH010000070.1 GCA_945917985.1 uncultured Clostridium sp.
CAAAATTTTTTACACTTCTATTACTTCTTTATCGCACATCAGCAAAGTCCCAGGGAATGAAGCAGCTTATGGCCGGTGGCGGTGTTGCCCTTATCGGTACCACTCTTGTACCTTTGCTTTCCGGTTTGTTCTAAATCAGATTCTGGTTTTGGGGCAGGGAGAAACCCTGTCCCGGAGGAAAGGAGGAAATAATTGAACAGCATAATTCAGCAGATTACTGACTGGCTGAAAGGACTGCTTGTATCAGGTATCATGAATAATCTCACCAACACATTTTCCTCTGTGAATGACCAGGTGGGGCAGATTGGAACAGAGGTAGGACAGACTCCCAGCAGTTTTCTGCCGGCGGTATTCAATATGGTCAGGAACCTGTCAGAAACGGTAATCATGCCGATTGCGGGAATCCTTTTGACCTTTATAGCCTGCTATGAGCTGATACAGCTGATAATCAGTTATAACAATCTGGCAAGCTTTGAGACATGGTTTATCTTTAAGTGGATCTTTAAGACTTTTGTGGCAGTAGAGCTGATCACACACACCTTTGATATCACGATGGCGGTATTTGATGTATCGCAGAGCGTGGTAAGCCGGGCCGGAGGCATTATTCAGGGAAGCACGGCAATTGATGCAAGCACCCTTGCGACAATGCAGACCACACTGGAAGCAATGGATTTGGGACCACTGCTTGGGATATTCTTACAGTCGTTTGTTGTGCAGTTCCTTATGTATATACTGGCAGCAATCATTTTCGTCATCATCAACGGACGAATGGTGGAGATTTATCTTATGGTCAGCCTTGCACCGATTCCGTTTGCGACCTTTGGAAACAGGGAGCAGAGCATGATGGGACAGAATTATGTAAGAAGCCTGTTTGCACTTGGATTCCAGGGATTTCTGATCATGGTATGTGTGGGAATCTACGCAGTCCTGATTCAGTCGGTAGCATTTAACGCAGATATCATTGGCTCGCTATGGAGGGTTATGGGCTTCACCGTTTTGTTAGCCTTTACCCTGTTTAAGACGGGAGCAGTAGCAAAGAGCATACTTCATGCTCATTAAGGAGGAAGATTATGGCAGCATCTTATATCAGTGTCCCGAGGGACCTGACAAAAGTAAAAAGCAAGGTGATGTTCAATCTGACAAAAAGACAGCTGATCTGTTTTGGTCTGGCGGCTCTCATTGGAGTACCGTCCTTCTTTTTGCTCAAAACAGTAGTGAAAGTCAATACGGCAGTTATGGGGATGATGGTGATTATGATGCCATTCTTTTTCCTTGCCATGTATGAGAAGAACGGTCAGCCGCTGGAGGTCATTTTGAGTCACATGATACAGGCAATCTTTAAGAGGCCGAAGATACGTCCGTATATGACGGACAATTATTATGATGCGCTTTTGCGCCAGGCAAAAGCAGAAAAGGAGGTAGAAAACATTGTTCGATTTTCGCAAAAAGAAAAATCAGGAAAACAGAAAGTTCACAATGCCGGAAGGGCTGACCAGGGACGAGCAGAAAGCGGTAAAGGAAGCCATAAAAAAGGCCAGGAAAAATGATGGCACGCCAAGAACTGCACAGCAGAGCATACCGTTTGACAGAATGTTTCCGGATGGTATTTGCAGGGTTGGACTTGATTATTATACAAAGACCATCCAGTTTCAGGATATCAACTATCAGCTGGCACAGCAGGAGGACAAGACGGAGATCTTTGAGGAATGGTGTTCTTTCTTAAACTTTTTCGACAGTTCCATCAACTTTCAGTTATCCTTCAATAACATGGCAACGGATGTTTCTGATTTTGAGAAGAGCATTGCCATTGCACATAAGAAAGATGGATTTGATGATGTCCGGGATGAGTATTCAGAAGTGCTCCTGCATCAGATGGAGGCTGGCAATAATGGTCTTACCAAGACAAAATACTTAACCTTCGGAATTCATGCTGAATCCATGAAAACTGCAAAGCCGAGGCTCATTCATATTGAGACGGATATTCTCAATAACTTCAAAAGGCTGGGAGTAAGGGCAAAGACCTTAAACGGAAGTGAAAGACTGGAACTGATGCACAGACAGTTTCATATGGGAGATGATGCAAAATTCCATTTTGACTGGAAGTATCTGGCGGGATCCGGACTTTCCGTAAAGGATTTCATTGCACCGAGCAGCTTTGCTTTTCCAACCGGAAGATATTTTCAGATGGGAGACATGTATGGATGCATGAGTTTCTTATCCATCGATGCATCGGATATCAGCGACAGGCTGCTTGCAGATTTCCTTTCCATGGAATCCAGCCAGATTGTGACCATGCATATCAAGTCGGTAGACTAGAATGAGGCAATCAAGACCATCAAGCATACCATTACGGAGCTTGACCGAAGCAAGATCGAGGAGCAGAAAAAGGCAGTCAGGGCCGGTTATGATATGGATATCATTCCGTCCGACCTTGCAACCTATGGCAAGGATGCCAAGGCTCTGTTAAAGGAGCTGCAGTCACAGAATGAGAGAATGTTTCTTCTGACATTTCTTGTGATGAATACCGGAAGGACAAAGCAGGAGCTTGAAAACAATGTATTTCAGGCGGTTTCCATCGCACAGAAACATAACTGCAATCTGGTCAGACTGGATTACCAGCAGGAGCAGGGGCTTATGAGTACATTGCCACTTGCCAGCAATTTGATTGAGATCCAGAGGGGGATGACCACATCCAGTACAGCGATTTTTGTTCCATTCACTACCCAGGAGTTATTCCAGAATGGAAAAGAGGCTTTGTATTATGGTCTGAATGCACTTTCCAACAACATGATCATGGTAGACAGAAAGAAGCTAAAAAACCCCAATGCCCTGATTCTTGGTACACCGGGTTCAGGTAAGTCCTTCAGTGCAAAGAGGGAAATTGCCAATGCGTTCCTTGTTACGGATGATGACATCATCATATCCGATCCGGAGTCAGAGTATTCTCCTCTGGTGGCAAGGTTTGGAGGACAGGTGATTAAGATCAGCCCGACTTCTGACCAGTATATCAATCCAATGGATATCAACATGAACTACTCGGATGATGATAACCCGATTGCCCTTAAGGCAGACTTCATTCTGTCTTTGTGTGAGCTGATCGTAGGAAATAAGGAAGGACTTAGGCCGGTTGAGAAAACGGTCATCGACAGATGCATCCGTCAGATTTACCAGAAGTATTTTGAGAGTCCGTGACCGGAGAATATGCCAATACTTGGAGATCTGTATCAGGCACTCTTAAACCAGGATGAGCCGGAAGCAAAGCACGTGGCAACAGCCCTTGAAATCTATGTATCCGGTTCCTTAAATGTCTTTAACCACAGAACCAATGTGGAGCTTACAAACCGCCTGGTATGTTATGACATCAAGGATTTAGGTAAGCAGCTTAAGAAGATTGGCATGCTTGTGGTTCAGGACCAGGTATGGGGAAGGGTAACCGAAAACCGGAGCCAGGGCAGATCCACCAGATATTACATGGATGAGATGCACCTTCTGCTCCGTGAGGAACAGACGGCAGCCTATACGGTGGAGATCTGGAAGCGTTTCAGAAAGTGGGGAGGAATTCCCACCGGTATTACCCAGAATGTCAAGGATTTGCTGGCATCCAAGGAAGTAGAGAACATTTTCGAGAACTCTGACTTTATCTATATGCTGAACCAGGCAGTAGGTGACAGGCAGATTCTTGCCAGACAGTTAAATATCAGCCCTCACCAGCTTTCGTATGTAACACATTCGGGAGAAGGAGAAGGGCTTTTATTCTATGGCAATGTTATTCTGCCATTTGTGGACCGCTTCCCTGCAAATACGGAACTTTACCGTATCATGACAACCAGATTGTCCGAGGTAACAGAAGCAAAGAAGGAGCAGTCAGCGTAAGCGGCTGTTTCTTCGGAAAGGTTAGACATGCATGAATGAAGAAAAATATACCAGGGAGAAGTCCGCCAAAAACAAGCGAGTGGAGCCGGAGAATAAGACGACACAGAAAAAGCATGCAGATAAGCTGAAAAATGAGACCTCAGCGGGTGAGAGCTATCGCAAGAAGCTCCGTTATGGGAAAAAGGATACCAGACTTACTCCGGAAGAGGAAAAGAAGCTTCGCAAGACAAAAAAACAGGGGCGGAAGAGAATCTACAAGGAGACGGCTGCGGCAGAATCCATCCGGAAAGCCGGGATCCAGAATGAGGATGAAAACGTGGGAACAGAAGCCTTGGATCAGGCAATCGGTCTGGCAATAGCCGGAAGTGCAGAGGCAAGGAATTATTCCCGGGATATCAGGAAAAGCAATTATGGTAAAAAGCTTCATGCCAGAAATGAACATCTGGATGCGGTACAGGGTGCCAAGGGAGCAAAAGAAGCAGGCGAGGCAGGCGAAAGCACCATGTCTGCTACGGTCAAGGCAACAAGAAAAAAGCTGATGCAGAGAGAATTTGCGGAAGCCGCCGCAAAGAAACAGGCTGCAGAGGCGGCAAACGGTATCGGAAGTATCGGCAAGCGATTCACGGACAAGGCGGAAGACCTGATGGGAAGACTGGCAGAATGGATCAGGGAATTTTTACAGGACCATCCTATGCTGCTGGTGATTGCTGTGGTAGTTCTGATTGTGGTTCTGGTAATCTCCGGAGCATTATCATCCTGTTCCATGATGGCAGGCGGAGTGAACACTACCACAATTGCAACTTCCTTTACGGCGGAGGATGCGGACATTCTGCAGGTGGAGGCAGATTATGTGGAGCTGGAAGCGGATCTGCAGGAAACCATAGACAATATCGAAACAGACCATCCGGGGTATGATGAGTACAATTATTCCCTTGCGGAGATCTCCCACAATCCGTTTGAACTGGCGGCATTGCTTACGGTGCTTTATGAGAATTACACCCCTTCCCAGGTGCAGTCCATGTTGCAGACCATTTTTGATTATCAGTATACGCTGACCATGACGGAAGTGGTAGAGACCAGAACGAGAACGGAGACAAGGTGGCATTATGTGACATACTACCGGGATGAAGAAAGAACCGGGTACCGGATGGTAAACGGAAGACTGGAGTCTTATACCTATACGGTTTCGGTGCCTTATCAGGTTTATGAATCCTATCAGGTTGAGGTGGAATATGACTATTACATTCTCAATACCACGCTAACCAATCATGGTATTTCTGCGGCAGTAAATGCCCTAAACCTTACAGAAGACCAGATGCAGCGGTATATGATTCTTCTTGAAACAAGAGGAAATAAGCCTGACATCTTTGGGGATAATGTGTATGCCAATCCGGGAGTATCTGAGGAGTATGAGAATTATGCTGTACCGGGAGAATATCTGACAGACCAGCAGTTTGCCAGGATACTTAACGAAGCAGAAAAGTATCTCGGTTATCCGTATGTATGGGGAGGTTCCTCTCCAAGCACAAGCTTTGACTGTTCCGGATTTGTAAGCTACGTAATAAACAACTGTGGAAACGGATGGAATTATGGAAGACTTACGGCCAACGGATGGAAGAATGCGACAGCCAGGGTGGCTGCTTCCGATGTGAAGCCGGGTGACCTGATATTCTTTCAGGGAACCTACAACACATCCGGTGCATCCCATGTGGGAATCGTGGTAGATCCGGTAAATAAGATTATGGTTCATTGTGGAAACCCTATTCAGTATGCATCCTATGACACGGCATACTGGAGGGCACACGCGTACTGCTATGGCAGGATTCAGTAACAATAATTTCAGCGCTCCTTCCGGGGGCGCTTTTTGAATGGAGGAAAGGAAATGTACGCAAGATTAGACAAGCTCCGCGAAGATCTGCAAAAGGCAATCGCAAAGAGAGATGAAGCGGAGAAAAAGGTGAAGCAGCTGCAGGCGAAGCTCAAGGAAGAGGAAAACCAGCAGATTGTGAGTGATGTTGCATCCTACAATTTATCTCCTGAACAGCTGGCGCAGTTCTTACAGCTGGCAGGCAGCGGAAAATTGCAGGAATTGTTAAACGGTCAGGTGAAAATGCCTGAACCTGTAACCATGAAAAATGCCGGAGACAAGCCGGCAGAGGATGAGGAAAACCTGTTTGATGAGAATGAGGAGGATGATCAGGATGAAGATAACTAAGATGATGAAGAAATGTGTATCAGGAGTGCTTGTTGGCATGACTGCATTAGTGGGATTTGCTCCACTTCCTGTATTCGCACAGGGGAAAGAAGCGGAGTGTATCTGTGAGGAAAAATGCACGGAGGACTGCATCAATGAGGACTGTGAAGTCTGTATCTATGATTACCATTACTGTGAAGGGAAAGAAGCAGAAAAGGAGCCGGAAGAGGAAATCTATGGTCCACTTACCCCCGATGGCAATATGAATCTGGTAGATGACTATGGTTCTTTTGAAGCCGGCGGCAAGCAGTTCATTACGGTGACTACGAAATCCGGCAACTTCTTTTACATCATCATTGATCGTGATGATAAGGGAACCGAGACTGTTCATTTCTTAAATCTGGTGGATGAATCAGATCTTCTGGCGTTAATGGAAGATGAGGAAGTGGAAGCATATATGGCATCCCAGGGTATGACCGGGACTGAGGAACAGCCATCGGAACCGGAAACAACCGTAGAGGAAGTAAAGGAAGAGCCGAAGGAAGAGGAAACGGAACCGGAAACCCAAAAGAAAAGCCCAAATGTGACAGGAATCATGGGAGTAATCCTTATTCTGGCATTAGGCGGTATTGGAGGATTTATGTACTTTAAGTCCGGAAAGGCAAAGAAAAAGCAGGATGCACCGGATCCGGATATGGATTATCTGGACGATGACGACGAGGATTATCTGGATGTACTGGATGAGGAGCCGGAAGAAGAAATCCATTCAGAGGAGGAAGACGATGGCGAGGAAGAGTAGATATGTTGGATATGCAAAGGGAGTCCTGAAGATCGGGAATAAGAAAAAAAGGACTTCCACAAAGGAATCCGTGCTGACTAGGCTGAAAAAGTTAAGGGATAAGGACTTTTCCATGACCATCCCTGTTGCAGAAGGAAACCCGAATGAACATTAGCGGGATCCGTCCAAGGCAGGGCTTTTATGATTCTGTCATAGCACAGGAACCTGAAAAAGAGAAGGTGTACAAACTGAATCAGGTGGCTATCCGTTTGGTGGATATGCCACCTCTTTTAAGTGATACTCCGATGGATGGACCGGAAGCAGCTGTTAAGGTCATGGCAGATATGCTGAAGGACTATGATAGAGAGGTTGTGGCAATTGTAAATCTACAGTCAGACGGGCGGCCAATCAACATGAATGTGGTAAGCATGGGAGCACTGGACCAGTCAGTCGCGCATCCGAGGGAAATCTTTAAGAGCACGATCCTGTCAAATGCAGCTTCCATAATGCTGGTTCATAACCATCCGTCAGGGAGACTGGTGCCGAGTTCTGAGGACATTGTTCTTACGGACAGGGTAAAGCAGTTAAGTGACCTGATTGGGGTCAGGTTTTTAGATCATGTCATTGTCGGACCGGGAAAGGATTACTATTCCTTTCATCAGAAGGAGCAAATGCCGCTGTCCTCGTTAAAACTGACGAAGGAATTGAATGATATTGAATTGGAGGGATTTAGAGTGGCGGAAAATACGGTACAAAAAGAAGCAAAGATGACTGCAACGCTTACTGTTGCGGAATGCAGCGAATTTCATTCCATGGGGGAAGAGCATACCGGAGTTAAGACAGTTAAGGAAGCTATGGAGATATTTGGAAGCATTCCTCCGGAGCGCATGAATGGCATACCAGCGATTGGAGTGCGTGTGGCAAATGAAGAGGCACCGGAGCTGTTTAGCGAGATTGATATTTTTAACGGCAAAAGGTTTGACATGGAGGCTTTATCCTATGTGCCTGAGATCAGAAACAACTGGGATGCACAGAAACTGATTGCGGAGCTGATCCATGCATATCCGGAAGCGGAAATTGTGGGAGAGATCCCAGAGGGAGTACAGAAGAAAATTCAGTTCATTGAGTCCAGGGAGAAACAGGCCGACCAGTTAAAGGCTGTAACTGACCAGCTGGAGAAAGGCGTTGTGGAGGTATTTCAAAGCGATAAATACAAACAGTTTCTGGACACAATGGCGAAATTTCCCCGATATTCCGTAAACAATTCCATTCTGATCATGATGCAGAGACCGGATGCAAGTCTCTGTCAGAGTTTTACCGGATGGAAAGAGATGGGAAGGTATGTAAAAAAGGGAGAGAAGGGTATCAGTATCCTTGCCCCTGCACCATACAAGATTGAGAGGGAACAGACCAGACTGGATGATAAGGGAAAGCCGGTGCTTGATGCAGACGGGGAGCCGGTAATGGAAAAGGTGGAAGTAACCATCCGTGCCTTTAAGGTGGTGAAGACGTTCGACGTATCACAGACAGACGGGAAGGAACTACCCTCCATAGGACCTGATGAACTGGTTGGAAGTATTGAAGGATATCCGAAGCTTTTGCAGGCTTTACAGGAAATCAGTCCGGTACCTGTTACTTTTGAGCAGATCGATGGGGAAGCGAAGGGTTTTTATCATCAGGAAGATAAGAGAATTGCCATTCAGGATGGAATGAGTGAGGTTCAGACAATCAAGACTCTGCTTCACGAAATGGCGCACCAGAAGCTTCATGATAAGGATGCAGTGGCAGCTACAGATCATGTATCAAGGAATGGAAAAGAGGTAGAGGCCGAGAGCGTGGCATATGTTGTGTGTCAGCATTACGGTATCAACACTTCTGACTATTCCTTTTCTTATGTGGCTGGCTGGTCCGAGGGAAAGGAGACCCCTGAGTTAAAGAGTTCACTCGACAAAATCCGACAGACCGCAGCGGATTTCATTTACCAGATTGACCAGAAGCTTCAAGTGTTACAGGCAGACAGGGAGCAGGGTTTTATTCCGGTGGTTCCGGATTCTCAGGAAGAAGTGCCAAACCCGGATCTTAAGGTTGCGGTGGATAAGGCGCTGGAAAATCTGGACAAGAAGCGCACGCAGGCGAAAAAGAAAACTTCTGTCAAGTCCAGGATCAAGGAAAAAGCAGAAAAGTCAGAAACTACACCGAAGAAAACCAGGACATCAAAAACGAAGGAGGAAAGGGCTTGAAATTAGTGATTGCAGAGAAGCCTTCTGTGGCACAGTCCATTGCGAAGGTAATCGGAGCAGAGAAAAGAGAGGATGGATATCTGGCGGGAAACGGATATCTGGTCAGTTGGTGTGTTGGCCATCTAGTGGAGCTTGCTTCCCCGGAGTCCTACGATGAAAGGTATGAGAAGTGGAGATATGAGGATCTTCCGATTCTGCCTAAGGACTGGAATTACCAGGTTGCAGATGCTACCAGAAAGCAGTTTAGGATTCTAAAAAAGTTAATGGAGCGTGATGATGTCAAAGGGCTGGTGGAAGCAACCGATGCCGGCCGTGAGGGAGAATTAATCTTTCGTCTGGTATATCATCAGGCAAAATGCAAAAAGCCATTCGAGCGCCTATGGATTTCTTCTATGGAAGACCAGGCAATCTCGGATGGCTTTTCTAATCTGAAAGACGGGAGAGAATACGATGATCTCTATACTGCGGCGCTTTGCAGAGAGAGGGCAGACTGGATTGTGGGGATGAATGCCACAAGACTGTTTTCCACTCTGTACGGTCAGACCCTGAATGTGGGTCGGGTAATGACACCAACCCTTGCAATGATTGTGGAGAGGGAAGCAGAAATTGAGGGATTTAAGCCGGAACCGATTTACAGACTGTCAGTTAAGAGTGCCGGCATTGTGGCAACTTCCGATCGGTTTGAAAACAGGCAGGATGCGGAGAAAATACTTAATCGTCTCAAAGAAGAAAAGACGGCATTGGTAACGAAGCTGGAGACAACAGACAAACAGGAAAAGGCACCACAGCTTTATAGCCTGACTGCATTGCAGAGAGATGCCAACCGGTTCTTGGGATTTACGGCACAGCAGACTCTGGATTACACCCAGAGCCTTTATGAAAAAAAGCTGGTGACATATCCCAGAACGGACAGCAGGTTTTTGACGGAAGACATGGAAGGAATGCTCCCCCATCTGGTGGACAAGCTGGTATGGAAGTTCGGATATACCAGACATGTTCCTGTCCATGCAAAACAGGTAATTGACAATAAAAAGGTCAGTGACCATCATGCAATTATTCCCACCGTGAATGTGGCGGATGCCGAATTTGGGCAGCTGCCATCCGGGGAACAGAAGATCTTAAGTCTGATTACGGCAAGATTCATTTCTGCCCTGGGAGATGCGGCAGTCCGGAGTGAGACGGAGCTGGAATTTACCTGTGCGGATACGGTGTTTAAGGCAAAAGCAAAAGTTCTGAAGGAAAAAGGATGGAGAGATATCCAGGACTGGATCATGGGCAGTAATGCAGAGCGTGCAGATTCCGAAAATGACGAAGAGGAACAAAGTGGGAATGCTGACTTACTGGCATATATCGCTGCCCTGACAAAAGGAAAATCTTATCCATTACAGGATCCAAAACTGGAAGAGGGCAAGACGACACCAAAGAAGCATTTCACAGAAGACAGCCTGCTTTCGGCAATGGAGAGAGCCGGGGTGGATGAGATGCCGGATCAAGTGGAGCGTAAGGGAATAGGAACATCTGCAACGAGAGCAGCTACCATTGAGAAGCTTGTGCGTATCGGCTTTGTGGAGAGAAAAGGAAATAAGAAGACCAAGTATCTGATTCCGACCCATAAGGGAGTAGCGCTGATCACAGTGATGCCGGAGCAGATCCAGTCACCATCCATGACAGCAGAGTGGGAACAGAAGCTGCTTGATGTGGAAAAGGGAATCTATGCAGACTCATCTTTTATGGACGAGATCGAGGAAATGATTACCGACCTTGTGAAGAATTACAAAATCATTGAAGATGCAGAAGTGCTCATGCATCCGGCTTTAGAAGAAATCGGGACATGTCCCTGCTGTGGCAGGCATGTGATAGAAAAGCAGAAAGGATATTTTTGTGAGGATCGTGGATGCAGTTTTGTTCTCTGGAAACAGAACCGTTTCTTTGAAGCACTTGGAAAGAAAATGACAAAGCAGACAGCATCCAAACTTTTGCATGATGGAAAGGTGGAGCTGAAAGGATGCAAGTCACAGAAGACCGGAAAGACCTATGATACCACGATTGTGATGTCGGTTGATGAGAACAAAAGAGCAGTGTTCCAGCTAAGTTTTGAGAAAGGAGAAGGCAAAAATGGAAAAAGCAAAAACAAGAAAGATTAAGAAATGGGATGAAATCCATGGAGAGTACGAGGTGGAAGTATCAGAGGATATGGGCGGCGGCAGTCCGGAGGAAGTCGCCGAGGCCGGACCGTCCATCAGCAGAAATCCGATGAAAGGCATTGAGGATATGGTGGAGCAGAATGACAACAATCTTGACGGCGTGATTAACAATGTGAAGGTAGAGCCGGCAGTCGGCACTCTTGAAATTGTCCCGGATGATAAGAAATCTGTTTTGGATAAATTAAAGGAACAGAGCAAACAGGTAACGCCTCCGGTACCTGTTCCGGAAAGAAAGACAGTACAGGGATGCTGCTTCGAAAGGGAAATCACCGGATGGTAGAGAGATCCAAATACATTCATATCCGTGTCACACCGGAGGAAGTTGACCGGATTAAGGAACGGATGGAGGAAGCCGGTATCAAGAGTATGACTGCATATCTGTTACGGATGGCGCTCAATGGTTTTGTGATCGTGATGGATCTTTCTGACCTAAAGGAAATTCTCAGACTGTTGCAGATATCCGGGAATAATTTGAATCAGTACGCAAAGAGAGCGAATGAAACCGGAAGCATCTACCGGGAAGACATCGAGGAACTGAAAAACAACCAGAAAGAGATCTTGCAGGAAATGCGAAAGATGCTTGATAAGCTGACGGCAATTATGTAAGGCAGGTGAGAGAATGGCGGCAACAAAACTGATAGCAATGCATCAGAACAAGGGACGTTCCGTGATGCAGTGTCTGAAAGACAGAACAGATTATGCGAAGAATGGAGAAAAAACAGAAGACGGAAAATATATCTCTTCTTATAAGTGCCAACCGGATTTTGTCGATTGGGAATTTGCACAATCAAAAATAGATTATCTGAAAAAAACATGGAGGCAGCCCAAGGGAGATGTCATTGCTTATCAGATCCGCCAGTCCTTTAAGCCCGGAGAGATTACACCGGAGGAAGCAAATGAAGTTGGATATGAAACCGGTATGAGATTCACCAAAGGGAAGCATGCGTTTATTGTGGCAACACATGTGGACCGGGCTCATATACACAATCATATCATTTTCAATTCCACCAATCTGGATTGCGACCGGAAGTTCAGGGACTTTTGGTTTTCCGGAATTGCCTTGCAGAGACTCAGCGACATTATCTGTCTGGAGCATGGTTTATCCATCATTCCAAAGGTAAAACCGAGTGAGAGACAGAGACGTACCAAGTACCCGGAACGAGTAAGCATGAGGGATATTATCCGGGAAGATATCCTGAAATGTATGGATCAGAAGCCGGCTGATTTTGAAGAACTACTCAAACTATTACAGGCAGAAGGATATGAGATTAAGCGCGGGAAACACACAGCAATCTGTGGAAAAGAGCAAAAGCGGTTTATTCGGTTCCGCTCTCTTGGAGAAGATTTTACAGAAGAAAATCTGAAAAAAGTAATTGCCGGCGAGAAGGAATCTCCTGAAAACATTGAGAAAGTATCAGACCGAAAAGAACCAAAACCGGAGAAGCGGAAGTTTGATCTGGTGGTCGATATTCAGGAGAAGATGGCTCAGGGAAAGAACGGCGGATATGTACGATGGGCGAAGAAATAT
The DNA here is from genome assembly GCA_945917985.1 of uncultured Clostridium sp. Lineage (GTDB taxonomy): Bacteria > Bacillota > Clostridia > Lachnospirales > Lachnospiraceae > Suilimivivens. The sequence continues at coordinate 12,818 of CAMEIH010000070.1, forward strand.
AATGTGAAACAGTTTGCCGAATCCATTTTGTTTTTACAGCAACACGATATTCACGATAAAGAAACTCTGGATGCGTTGGTAGAAGGAAGTGCTTCCAGATACCATGAACTGGTGAAAATCATCAAGGATGCAGAAACCAAAATGGCAGAGAACAAAGTTTTGAAAACGCACATCATCAACTATTCCAAGACCAGGGATATCTATATAGCCTATCGAAAATCAGGATACAGCAAGAAATTCTTTGAGGCACATCGAGAAGAAATCACCCTTCACAAAGCGGCAAAGGAAGCTTTTTCCAATCTGCCGGATGGAAAGATTCCGAAAGTAAAGGATTTGAATGAAGAGTTTGCCAGACTGCTTTCGGAGAAAAAGGCAGCCTACA
>CAMEIH010000071.1 GCA_945917985.1 uncultured Clostridium sp.
GTTCTGAGCGGATAACAGATATTCATTATCAGGACATCCTGTAGGATAGTCTGCTGTCTTATCGAAGTAAGTAGGCTCAAGTGCGATGGATGCACAAGTATCTGTGTTGATGATGAAAGCATCATCATGAAGAACCTTGATACCGCCGAATGCGTCATACTTTCCGCCATGCTTTGCATGTGTCAGAGTTGACTTACCGGATCCTGACAGACCATATACGGAAGCAACGAACTTCTTGCCGCCTTCCAGAGAGTACTCCTTCTGTCCGCCGTGGCAGGAAGCATAACCGTTTCTGTTAGCAAGTGCCCAAGCCATGGTCAGAGTACCTTTCTTGTGTTCTCCGAAATATCTCATACCAAGAATTGCTGCGCAGTTTTCATTGGTATCAAAATAGCAAAGTGTAAGAGGATCGCTGAGGCAGCTGTAATCAACGTCAGGTGCATCATGAGGTGCCCACTGAGGATCTGAGAAGATGTAAATATCGGGCTCCTTGCCATCTCCAACAGGCTTGGATTTCTTGTACATCTTAACATACTCGTCAGACATATACTGGAAGTTGATCATCCAGTTGTAAAGAATGTTCTCTTCTCCTTCAGGAATAAGGAGATGAGCCTTAACCATAAATTCAGGATCGAGACCTACGAAACACTCTGCATGATACATTGTTTTCCAACGTGTCTCATAGATAGCATCCATAACAACTTTATCAAGCTTTGCTTCATCTACGCCGGGTTCGCCTTTGATACGACGAGCAGCTGCATAACGGCCTGTAACAGCACCATCGTTAAACAGAAGAACCTTTGCATCCTTTTCAAGGCCAAATGTCTCGCCATCTTTAATAGGCATGTCTGTTACAATGGTTCCGGGTGAATTTTTTGCTAATTCATAAGCTTCTTTTAATGTGTTTACCTTAACTACGTTGTTTCCGTAAAAAGCAGCTTCGATAATAGAACGGGTTTTGGAGAAACCAACTTTACCTTTGCCGATTTCGGAAATGGGATAATACGCTTTTGTTGACATATTATACGTCCTCCTTAATATTATTATGTATATTGTCTACCGCCTTAAGCGGCTTCCTAACGTTACAGGCACTGCCCTGCAGTGTCTCTGTCATCAGGCGTTTGCCTACTGTATTATCTCAAACCTCAAAATAAATGTCAATCATTTAACAGACCATTTTTTTCAAATTTACACATATTTTATTTTTGTCGGAAAAAATTTTTATAAATATTAAATATTTGTGAACAACAATTTTTTTACTTGTTTTGAAACAATTGTCATGATATTATAGAGCATAACTACTTTTTTTCTGACATATTCTGAAACATGTCCGAAATTCACTCACTACATTAATATACCAATGATTACGTATCATATTACTTAATAAATACTTTGCACATCAAGGAAAGGAGACTACACTATGGATCACAATATTTACTCTGAAGTTACTCCCGATATCGTTCACCTGGCCGGTATGGCACAGCAGGCAGATATTATTGATACAGAGCTTTTTACCAAATATGACGTTAAGAGAGGTCTGCGCGATTTAAACGGAAAGGGCGTTCTTGCAGGTCTCACCAACATTTCCGATGTGCGTGCCAAAGAAATCATAGACGGAGTGGAGGTCCCTGCTCATGGCAGACTGTTTTACAGAGGTTATGATGTCAAGGATCTGGTAACCGGATTTACGAAAGACAATCGCTTCGGCTTTGAGGAAATCACTTATCTTCTCCTCTTTGCCAAGCTTCCCACGGAGGAAGAACTTTCTTCCTTCCGCAAGATCCTCGCCGGTTACCGTTCTCTTCCCACCAGTTTTGTGAGAGATATTATTATGAAAGCACCGAGTAAAGACATGATGAATACACTGGCAAGAAGCGTTCTCACATTATATTCCTATGATGACAGGGCGGACGATGTCTCCCTGCCCAACGTGCTGCGCCAGTGCTTGCAGTTGATCAGTCTGTTTCCGCTTTTGTCCATCTATGGGTACCAGGCTTACTGTCACTATCACGACGGCAAGAGTCTCTTTATCCATCAGCCGGACCCTTCTCTTTCCACAGCGGAAAACATTTTACATATTCTTCGCCCCGACAGTTCTTATACACCACTGGAAGCCAAGCTTCTTGATATTGCTCTCGTACTTCATATGGAGCATGGCGGCGGTAATAACTCCACCTTCACGACCCATGTTGTTACCTCCTCTCTCACCGATACCTACTCCGTTATTGCAGCTGCAATCGGTTCTCTGAAAGGCCCCCGCCACGGCGGTGCCAACATTAAAGTTGTCCAGATGTTTGAGGAGATGAAACAGGAGGTAAAGGATTGGAGCGACGAGGATGAGGTTTCCTCTTATTTAAAGAAGCTTCTTCACAAGGAGGCCTTTGATCATGCAGGTCTGATCTACGGTGTAGGGCATGCCATCTACTCTAAATCCGACCCGAGGGCCGTCATTTTAAAATCCTTTGTGGAAAAGCTTTCTGTAGAAAAGGGGCTTCAGAAAGAGTTTGCTCTCTACTCCCTCGTAGAGAAACTTGCTCCCCAGGTGATTGCACAGGAACGCCAGATGTACAAGGGTGTCAGCATCAATGTGGATTTTTATTCGGGCTTTGTCTATCATATGCTTGGCCTTCCCTTAGAACTATATACTCCAATCTTTGCCATGGCACGTATTTCAGGATGGAGTGCCCACCGCATGGAAGAGCTCGCCAATAACGGTAAGATCATCAGACCGGCATATAAACCGATTGGTGAGGATAAAGTTTATATCGATATTCAGGATCGTTAAAAGAGGAAAGCCAAAGCTTTCCTCTTTTCATATTCCTTATTCCATACTCTTCATCTCAAAGACAAGTGTATTCTCTGTACAATCTGTCTTTTGCTCAAAATTCTTTTTAATCCTTCGTGCCACCATTTCACCATTTTCAGCCGAAGCATTTATGAGAACGGCAATATACTGATATTTTCCGCATTTCACTGCGGCATCGCCTTTTCGCAGGAATTCCGAAATTACTTCCGACAAAATATCCATGGTCTGCTCCCTGGCACCTTCTCCTTCAATTCCAAAGAAAACGATCTGTATTGGCACACCTTCTCTTTCCCAATATTTGGAGATTACATGATATGCCATCTGAAGGCTTTTCTGACTATCGGCACAATCCATGCTTCTGCTTTCAAGTTGATGCTTCAACTGCAATAGATTTATGCTTTCCCTGTCTTCCATACCCTCATGAGTTTCCTCCGGCTTCATGCTGTAGAAATGAAATCTCCTCTTGCCGATCTCCCTCACAAAGTACAATGCTTTGTCAGCATGTCTGAACAGGGTTTCATAATCCCTTCCATCTTCCGGCTTTGATGCAATTCCTGCTGATACCGTTATTTTAATATCAAGGTCCTCGGAAAGACTTTCATTGATCTCAAATTCCAGTTCGGCAATCATTCTTTTGACAGTAGTCTTCATAAAATCCATGCTGTAGTTACCGTCAAAATAGGTTCCGAAAACACTGTCTCTTACATAGCAAAAGCACATATCGCTTTCCGGTATTTCCCTTAACACATCCTCTATTTTCAGAAACACTTCTTCCCTGGCAAAGGATCCCAAAACAGTATCAATTCTGTCAAATCCCTCCAGATTCAACAAGACAAGATATCCCTCTGTCTCCCCTGAATCAGCCCAAGCTTCCAGCTTTTTCATATTCTTGTCAAGCAGAGATGCAGCGGTGCTTATTTTCTGTACAACCTTTGCCGGTTTCTTCAGGCTATCCTGAAATACTTTATCGATCCTGCGAATCAATTCATCCGGTTCAAAGGGCTTTCGAATAAAATCCGCCGCCCCCATTTGTCTCCCGTGTTCCTCCACGTCTTTGTCCGTTTCTGCGGTCAGAAACACAGTGGGAATATGGGAAAGTTCCGGTATATTCCGGATTCGTTCAAACAACTCAAACCCACTCATTTCCGGCATATTGACATCCAGCAGCAGAAGATCGGGAATCATATTTTCAAGAAGCTCCAAAGCCTTTTTCCCGGATTTTACCGCTGTGATCTCATAGTTGTCTTTTAATATTTCTGTCGCGCATCTAAGGTTTGTAGCAACGTCATCTACCATCAAGATACGTTTCATAATATTGACTCACCCCTTCAACATACCCCTCATTTTTCTTAAATACCAAGGAAATCCATAACAGTCTGTTTCATCTCTGATTTCTCACAAACATGATCATGAAGAACAGGTGCTGTCCTGATCTCTTCTATCGCTTTCGGTACCGCTGTACCCGAAATCTCAGAAAGCTTATCAACCAGTTCAAAATCTCCCATATGATCGTATTTACTGTCAATGGCATTCATGACACTTCTGGTAAACTTGTAGGGGCTCGCCGTGGAAGCGATCACTGCTGTCCTTTCATCACCTGTGTCTTTTTTGTATTTCTTATATACGCAGGAAGCAACTGCTGTATGGGTATCAATCACATAACCTGTCTTATCATACAGCTCATGAATGGTCTGCGCAGTTTCCTCCTCGCTTGCATAATTTCCGTAAAAATCAGAAAGCTCTGACTTCATCTCTTCCGTGATACTGTATTTTCCTGCCGTTTTCAGCGCATTCATCATATCCTGGTTCTTTACGGGATCATTCCCTGCAATTCTGTAAATCAGACGTTCCAGATTGCTGGAGATCAGAATATCCATCGAAGGTGATGATGTCAGCACGAACTCTCTGTTTCTGTCATAAGTTCCAGAAGTAAAGAAATCAAATAACACCTTATTTTCGTTGGATGCACAAATCAGTTTATCAATAGGAAGACCCATTTGCTTTGCATAAAAAGCTGCAAGTATATTTCCAAAATTTCCTGTGGGAACAACTACATTGATCTTTTCTCCGCTCTGAACCTTGTCCTCCTCAAGCAGCTTTACATAGGCATACACATAATATACGATCTGAGGTACCAGACGACCGATATTAATGGAGTTTGCAGAAGAGAACTGAAAGCCCTTTTCATTCATGTAAGACGCAAGTTCCTTGTCACCGAAAATCTGTTTTACTCCTGTCTGGGCATCATCAAAATTACCGTGAATGCCGACCACATATGTATTGTCACCCTTCTGGGTCACCATCTGCTTTTCCTGAATAGGACTGACACCATTCTTGGGATAAAATACAACAATCCTTGTACCTTCCACATCGGCGAAGCCTGCCAGTGCTGCTTTTCCGGTATCGCCTGAAGTTGCGGTTAAAATAACAATTTCATTCCTGATCTGATTCTTCTTTGCGGAGGTGGTTAAAAGATGCGGCAGAATCGACAATGCCATATCCTTAAATGCAATGGTAGAGCCATGGAAAAGTTCCAGATAATAAGCGCCGTCCGCCTCCACTAACGGAGCAATCACTTCAGTATCAAATTTGGAATCATAGGCCTTCGCAATACAGCTCTTTAACTCTTCCTCTGTAAAGTCAGTCAGATACAGTTTCATCACTTCATAGGCAACTTGTCCGTAAGACATATGCGAAAGTTCTTCCAACGATTTATCAAGCGCCGGGATATGATCCGGTACAAAAAGTCCTCCATCATCTGCAAGTCCCTTTAAGATTGCCTGTGAAGCCTTCACCGGATTTCCCTTTGATCTGGTACTGTTATATAAAATTTCCATAATCCGTTCCTTTCTTTACTTCCATTCATTCATGTATTGTAGAAAATTCAATTTATAACATTTTAACATAAACTCCATGGATTGACAAGACAGGCCGTTTTAAAGAGCTTTCGTCAGCCGGATGTAAAAAATTCATGTCCGCCGTATTCAAATAATCTGGTAAGATTCCGGTCAAACCATTCCATCTTACTTTCATCCGCATACTTTCTCGCAGCAAAATAAAGTGCTCCCTGTGTGATGTCTTCTCCGGCAAGCACACGGTCTACCGCTTTTCTTGTCTCCTCCGTCACTTTCACGTTATAGTACGTACCATTTGCGACCGGCGAAAACTGATACACACCGTCCTCGTGCTGAAAGACCACTTCTTCTACTGTATCCGGGAATCTGCTGTTCTCCACCCGATTCATCACAACGCCTGCAACCAGCATTTTCCCTTTTTCATCCTCATTTCCTGCTTCCGCCTGTACGATTTTAAGCAAAACCTCATAATCCTCATTAGAAAGGCAATAGATGTCCTCTCTTTTAAGCACTTCATAGTCCACTATCCGCTGACCGGAGGATACCTCTTTCAGAAAGCCTATGAATCTGTCCGCCTTTGGTTCATTAGCGTGTTCAGAAGTGTTGATCTTAAATGCCTGCGTGGAAGCAAGCGTATTTACTTTTATTCCCGTTACGCAGAACCAGCTTGTCAGAAAAAGCATGTTACACAAAAACATCCATGTTACAAACTTTTTATACATTTTCATTGAAATTCCCCTTTTCATATCTTGTCACATTTGTGTAATAGTTCCTTAATATTTTATACAGGCATCCCTGAAAATATTTCTAAAATTTGTATTTAAGGGTAATTTATTTCAAAAATGTATGATTCTATGTTAAAATATATCTATCGATTTTATTTATCATTACTATAAATTATCAAGGAAAGATTTTTATGGAGAAGAAATTGCCCGGTGTCTTTTCGGCACAAAAAAAGGACGGTACTGTTTACTACCGTTCTTCCATTACCCATAAGCAAAAACATATCAGTCTTGGCAGTTATGATACTTCTTCCAAGGCTTTTGCTGCTTACCTTGAGGCTTCTTCCCTTATCCTTGATAAGGCACTGTCCTTAAAGGATTATTCGGATCATCGGATTCTTTCCTTTGCCAAATGGGTTTCTCTGATCAATTACAGAGATAACGGAATCTATATCTCCACGCCCATTTATCTGCATCCCAGATATTTTGAATATATTTTATCTCCCGATCTCATATTGAAATTTGATATTGACGATCTTTTCTATTATTCCAAGCATAAAATCATGCTGAGGGGCCGTCATTTTTTTGTTGCCGATTACGGCATGCAGGTTAACATCGCAAACAGGTACGGGATTAAAAATTATGCCGTCATGGGCAGAGATTATCGTTTTGTCAATGGGGATCCTTATGATTTTCGATATGAAAACATTGAGATTTTCAATACTTACCACGGTGTGATCAAAAAGAATACAAAGAAAGGCATCCGGTATGTTTCCAGAATCCATATCAACGGTAACTACACCATTGGCACATATGCCACTGACACGGAGGCTGCCATCGCTTACAATAAAGCCATTGATATTTTAAAAAAAGCCGGCGTAACAAAGAATTTCACCCCCAATTATCTGGATGGGCTCTCTCCTTCTGCTTACGCCGACCTCTACACCAAAATACATATTTCACCTAAAATAACGAATTATCGCCTTGAATAGTCTACAAAGCTTATGGTCATGTTTACTTCCTTCTCCACGCCGGAAACAGTAGTGCCCACAGCATACTCCCACATTTTGAATTGATAGGGATAATCCGGTATGGGATCCTGATCCGTAAGCCACACTTCCCATTCCTTTAAGAGCTCCGAAGGAAGGATCTCCGTCAGGAGGAAATTTCTCTCTCCATACAGTATGGGATCATATCCTGCGCTTTCCACATCATTCAAAAAAGCTTCCGCAATTTCCGTTCTCTGTTTTGCGTCAAGGATATCCGTCCTCGCAGTATCGCTCAAAATACTTTCCATACGCAATGCCACCGGATATGTGACATCATAGGGAATCAGCTGATCCGTCACAAATTTTGCTTCCTCCACGGCCTCTTCCACCGTCACGGCCTGTGAACAGAAATAAGCACCCACATCCATCCCGGCTTTTGCAGCCGCCTCCATATTGGAAGTAAAATTGATGTCAGCGGAGATCAGCCCGGTTCCGTAGCCCCGCTCTCCCACTTTCAGCATGACAAAGTCAATACCATCTTCCTTTAAGGCTTCAAAATCTACGTTTCCGTTGTCCTCCGAAAGCTCTATTCCCAGTCTTGACAGCTTTTTGTTTCCGTCATAATAAGTCATTTTACCGTTTTTCGTCTTCAGTTTCGTGAAATCATACTCATTCACAGGCAGATCTTCATCGATTTCCAGCCACTCCTGCGTTCCGTCCATGTAAGAGACAAGCACATGTTTCCCGTCTGCCGCTTTTTCCTCATCCGTGGGTTCCGATGAGGGCTCCGGCGTACTTTCCGCTGAAGGTTCCGGAGATTGCGAATCCTCTGTCAGGATTTCCGGTTCGTTATCCTGATACATGTCCCAAAAATCAAGATCCTCCGATCTCAGCTTATGTTCCTTATAGAGAGCTTCAATATCCTTCTGGCCTTCCGAAAATTCTATTTCCTCCTCCGATGACTTTTCCGGTGACGGAGTAGCTTTCGCATGAACTGTTCCGCGGTTTGCGTTATTTTGATTATTGCTGATAAATACAAAGGCTAATATAATAAGAATCAGAGCAGATACCGCAACTATGGTATAAATAACCGGCGTACTGATTCCTCTCTCATTATCTTCGTCCGGTAAACGCATGATGATGTCACTTCACTTTCCTTGATCTTCCTCTGTAAAAGCAGGTGGTTTTCGTAAGGAAAGTATACTATAATTAACGGGTATTTTACAACCTTTAGAAAATTTCTTTGGAGAAAAGACATGATATTACATTGTATGCACAAGAAAAAAACAATTACTGCAGGCATTCTGTGTCTGCTGGTCACCATAACAGGCTTGTTTCCCCTCGCAGCCCTTACCGGATGTGCAGGGAAAGCAACACAAAAAGAAACAAGAACTGCCTTTTATTTAAATACGGTAGTGTCTATTACTCTCTACGAGAAAAATCCCGATGATCTGTTTGACCACTGTATGGAACTGCTTGATTCCTATGACAATATGCTCAGCAGAACAAAGGAATACAGCGACATTTGGAACATCAACCACAGTGATGGTGCCACCGTCACGGTACAGCCGGAAACAGCGGAGCTTCTATCCATTGCCCTGTCTTATGCGGAAAAGTCAGAGGGGCTGGTAGATCCCACCATCGGCACTCTCACAACGCTTTGGAATTTTGGTGACAGCAATCAGGGTATCGTTCCATCAGATGCAGAAATTAAAGAAGCGCTTTCCCATGTGGATTACAGAAATGTGATTCTGAAAGGAAATGAAGTTACCTTAAGAGATCCCGATGCCATGCTTGATCTTGGTTTCATTGCCAAGGGCTATATTGCAGACAGACTGAAGGAACATCTGGTTTCCTGTCAGGTGGAGAGTGCCATTATCAATCTTGGAGGCAATGTCCTGACCATCGGAAAACGTCCCGACGGCACTCCCTTTCAGGTAGGCGTGCAAAAGCCCTTTGCCGACAGCGGCACAGCCGCTCTGATGCTCTCTATCGAAGACAAATCTCTGGTGTCTTCCGGAAATTATGAGCGTTACTTTATCAAAGATGATGTGCTCTATCACCACATTCTGTCCACTGAAAACGGGTATCCGGCAGACAGCGGACTATCCTCCGTCACAATTATCAGTGATCATTCTGTCGACGGTGACGCCCTGTCGACTTTATGTTTCATTTTAGGATATGAAAAGGGGAAAAAATTAACAGACAGCCTCCAGGGTGTGGAGGCCGTCTTTATTGACAAAAATGGAACTGTTTTATGATACCGATACTTTACCGGCAAGAACGTTTTTGTAATCTTCCAGATTTTTCTGAAGGAGTGCCGGCGTATCCAGTCCGTAAGGACATTTACTCTTGCAGCTGTTACAGTGAAGACAATTTTCAATCTGCATCATCTTCTTCTGTGCTTCCTCTGTCAGTTGAACCCGGGAAGGAGAACGCCTAAGAAGCAGAGACATTCTGGCACAGTTATTGATCTCAATTCCGGCAGGACATGGCATGCAATAACCGCAGCCTCTGCAGAAATCACCGGCAAGCTCTTCCTTATCCTTCTCAATCAATTCTGCAAGCTCATTTGTCATGACAGGCGGATGTTCCACATAAGAAAGAAATTCATCCAGTTCCTTTTCTCTCTGCACGCCCCAGATCGGAAGCACATTATCATATTGCGCTGCATGGGCGTAAGCAGCCGCGGAGTTGGTAATCAGTCCGCCGGATAACGCTTTCATGGCAATAAATCCCATATCTGCCTTCTTACATCCCTCTACAAGCTCCTCCTCTTTCTCCGTTGCCAGATAACAAAACGGAAATTGAAGGGTTTCATAAAGATTGCTTTCGATGGCTTCCTTTGCCACCAGAAGACGATGGTTGGTGATACCGATATGGCGGATCTTTCCTTCCTTCTTCGCCTCCAGTGCGGCATCATAAAGACCGCTGTCATCGCCCGGTTTCGGGCAGAATGCCGGGTTGTGGAACTGATAGACATCAATATAATCAGTCTTCAGATTTTCAAGGCTTTTCTTAAGATCTTCTCTCATGGCCTCTCCGGTCTGCGCTCCGGTTTTTGTGGCAATATAGAGTTTTTCCCTGATACCACCCCCAAAAGCGAGGCCAAGCTTGTGTTCACTGTCACTGTACGCTCTCGCCGTATCAAAGAATCGGATGCCTCCATCATAGGCCTTGCGAAGCAGATAGACAGCCTCATCATCACTGATCCTCTGAATGGGAAGGGCTCCGAAGCCGTTTTTATTCACCACTATTTCTGTTTTTCCCAGTCTAACCTGTACCTGATCCATATCTGTTTTCCTTCCGAAATTATTTCATTTATTGTCGTATTTTTATGCCATTTTATCAGCTGTGGGCAACAATTGACTTTCTCGGGCATTTCTCCATACACACACCGCAGCCTTCACATTTTTCATAGTCAATGGTTGCGTTGAAGTTTTCAACGGTAACGGCATCCGCAGGACAGTTCTTTTTACAGAGCTGACAGCCGATGCAGGCAGCCGTACATTCCTTCATGGCCACCGGACCTTTTTCCTGTGAGCTGCATGCCACTGCATATTTCGCATCATAGGGAATCAGTGTGATCAGATTCTTAGGACAGACCTCCACACATTTACCGCAGGCCTTACACGCTTCTTTATCCACCTTTGCCACACCGTTCTCTACATGAATCGCATCAAAAGGACAGGCTTTCACGCAGCTGCCGTATCCGAGGCATCCGTAATTACAGCTTTTAGCACCGCCGTTTGGTACAAAGGAAAGCATACGGCAGTCTTCAATACCATAGTACTCATAATCCACCGTCGTTTTATCACAGTCACCCTGGCACTGCACAAATGCCACCATTCTCTGTGATTCACCAGCTTCCACTCCCATAATCTCAGCAATCTTTTTTCCCACTGCTTCGCCGCCTACAGGGCAGGTGTTTACTGCCGCCTCACCCTTTGCAATAGCGGCCGCAAGTCCGCTGCAGCCCGGGAAACCGCACCCGCCGCAGTTGTTGCCGGGAAGAGCTGCAAGGACAGCCTCCTCCTTTTCGTCCACTTCCACTTTAAACTTGAGGGCTGCAATGCCGAGGAACACTCCCACAAAAAGGCCAACGC
>CAMEIH010000072.1 GCA_945917985.1 uncultured Clostridium sp.
TGTTTTCTCCACGAATTTTTATCTCTTTGATCCGGTCTGCTTCCCTCTCATTGGAGAACAGCGGCACGAATTCTTCCGATACATCCTCGATATCTTCAGGTCTAACATCCTTAAAATGCGGCAGATCCACGTAATCGTTCAAAAACTGCAATCCTCAATCATTCAAGGATTGCAGTTTTTTCATCTGCTTATTATTAGTAAATAAACAACTGTGTCCAATAGTTCGTTCCGTTTGCGTCCTGATAATGACCTACACCAATCTTGGTAAACTTAGGATTTAAAATATTGGCTCTGTGTCCGTCACTGTTCATCCATGCCTGCATGACAGCCTCCGGTGATTTCTGACCCCACGCGATATTTTCGCCGGCACCCCTGTAGTTTACTCCCTGTTCCTTCAGGGCCGTGGAAAACTGCGTACCGTTCGGTCTGGTATGGGAGAAGGACTGCTTAATCTCCTTTGCCCGTACAAGAGCTGCTGCTTCTGTATTGACATCAATTGTCAATGCGGGAAGTCCTGCCTTTGCTCTCTCTTCATTGACCAACCTTACCACCTGATGAGCCAAACTCTCCTGTACACTTTCGTCGGAATTATCCGCTCCGGGCACACCGGGCTTCTCTTCCTCCGGAAGATCAGGGGTTTCTGTATCCGGAATCTCCGGAATACTCTCTTCCGGAAGATCGGGATTACCCTCTCCCGGGATCTCGGGGATTTCCACATCCGGAGTTTCCGTCTCCGGCAGCTGTGGCGTATTGCCACCCGGTATGTTAATTTCAGGAATGCAGTTTCCCACGATTCCCACGATCACAGTACAGCCGTCCTTTTGAAGCTTGTTCACATAGATACTGCCTTCACTAGCCTCTACAGAAAGCGGCGCTGCCGCTGCCATTACAGTAAGTGCTGTAGCGATTGCATATAATGATGTTTTTCTCATGTTTCCTCCTGTCTTGAAATAATCTCGCACAAATTATTTCGTTTTTATTAAATATGTTACATATTTGTTACAAAAAGATACTAGCATACCATTTTGTAAAAAGATACAGGAAGTAACTGGAAACAACATCATATACTTTTTTATTCACTATCTCTTTTCATTGTCTTTTTCTTTCCGAACAACTCCTTTGCTTCTTCTACATAAAGCGTCGCATTCCGCTTATTTGCCTCAATTTCTTCTGCTGTCACATCACGCTTCCTTACACCCGGGCTCCCCATTACCAGAGAATAATCGGGAATCACCGTGTTCTTTGTGACAAGCGCACCTGCCCCGATAATGCAGTTTTCTCCGATTACAGCACCATTGAGCAGGATGGCTCCCATTCCGATCAAGGTGTTATCCCCTATCTTACGGCAGTGGACCACGGCCCCGTGACCAATCGTCACGCCATCTCCGATTTCCAGAGTTTCTCCTTTGTCCACATGGAGGACACAGTTATCCTGGATGTTGGTCCGTTTTCCGATACAGATTTTGGCATGCTCTGCGCGTACAGTGGCATTGTAAAAAATGCTGCTGTCCTCCCCGATGGTCACATTCCCCCTTACAATTGCACCTTCCGCTAAAATAAAGCCGGACAAGTTCTCTGGCATTGATCTCATGATCATCTCTCCTTCTGATTCTGATATTTCCGTTTTCCTCTTATTCATACTCTTTTTAGGAAAGTTGTTCAAAAATTTCCCTCAAGGGTATAGACAAGCATTTCCGCCTTCATATACCCTCCGTCTGCCGCTTCACTGCTCATATTTCTGCTCAAAACCTCCTCCGAGGGTATAGGCAAGCGCTTCCGCCTCCCTATACCCTCGTTCCGCAGCTTCACAGCTTACATTTACTACTCAAAGGCTTCCCACGAGGGTACAGGCAAACATTTCCGGCCTCATATACCCTCTGTCTGCCATTATACAACTTAAATCACTGTTCAAAAACTTCCTCCGAGGGTACAGGCAAGCGTTTCCACCTTCTCATACCCTTCTTCAGCAAGAATCACTTACACTAAGGAGCTCGGCTAATTGGGATTTATCGCCTAATCAAAATACCTTTCATATATTGTGTTTCATTATGTGTTTTATACACACTCTGTTTTTCTTCTTCTGTGCATCCTATCAATATTTTTATTTCTGAATCTCGTTTCATCAAATCAACAATACACATTATAGCATCTATTTGCTTATCTCCAGAACCAACCCAAACATCTATACCTGCCCCATCCATTGATGAAGTATTTTTCAAATATCCATAATCAACCTTATATATAAAATCGGGATATTTCGGATGTGCAGTTCCCTTTGGTCTATCTATAATAATTTCTGAATTATCTACTAATGAATCTAATGCTTTCCAAAAATCATCATTACTAAAAAATTTCATATATCCTCCACAAATTCAAAGATTCCTGTGTCTTTTACACTTCTTACCCTTCGTACAAGAAACATTCCTCTCTATAAGAAGCTCTATCAATTGGTATTTGTATTATCACTTAACCATATCATACATTTTTTGTATATAATTTTTAAATGCAATGTTATCGCTTAACAATCCATTTTTTAGCTTATCACATGTATTAAGAGCCAAGTCAAACTGTTGTTGGGTAATATCACTGTTTTTTAATGCATTTTGAAGTTCATCCATATCATCTTCTATAATAGTTCCATCCGGATAAACAACTAAATCAAGGTATAAATCATAAAAATATGGAACCCCATCTTTATCATAACCCTGTTCTGCAATCATATCTATATAGCATACTTGAATTTCACATTTATCATTCATCATAACGGTAAGACAATAATAATCATTTTTAGGCATTATAGTTAGCCATTGATAATTATTATCACATACGATCAAATCTACTCCGTTATACTTCCAAATCTGCGGTTCAGACACTTCATGTATATTTAATATACCAACATATCCTGAATAATCAGCAGTATCTACTACTTTTCCAACTCTGTTTTTTGCAATAATACACTTCCACTCATCATAGGTTGTTCTACATCTGTACATATACCCACACCTCTAAATTCTTCTTTCTCTCTGCTCCCATACAAATGACCTTTGGTCAATTGTCATCCCTCGATCTAAAGAATTCGGTCTATTTTATTTCATACAATCTGACCGCCGAGTTCTTATCGGGCTCTCCATCCTCCCAGACATGATTGCCTGTTGTGATAAGCCGGATATTTCCCTCTTTTCCGGTATAAAAATACATGACTCTGCCCTTCAGCCGATGACAGGAAAGCAAATTCAAATCCATATCCAGCACATAGACATAGCTTCCCTTGATCGCATAGAGAAAGCAGTGATCCTTTGCATCACGGTGAACGAAAAGCCGGTCAGCCTCTTTCAGCTCCTTCATACCGCTTTTTACTTCATGGGTTTTCAGATCTATTTTCTTATTGCCGAAATAAATGCAGTCCGTCTCTTCACAATAGGCGTACTTAAACCCAAAAACATCCTCATTCAGAGTAATTTCTTCCCTGCGAAGGAGCTTGAGATCCCGGTCAAAGAAACAGACACAGCATATCTCTTCTTTGGATTTTTTAGCACAAATAACCCTGAGATCTACAATTCCGTTTTTCGTAATCACCGGGATTTTTTCCTCACAGCTCCAGAACGCGTCTTCCCGGTCAGGCTCTTCATAGGGATAAACAGCGACAATCTTTTTTTCTCCGAAGGTTTTCCCTGACGAAGCAAGATCAACCTTTCTGAGTTCATCCTTACCGTGACCATACCTTCCGAAATATTCATACCGCCCCTGATCCACCACACTCCTTGTGTAAACCGCACTGATCGGCGGCCGGCTCTCCATTTCCTTTCTCTTCTCTTTCGGAATCTCCATCAGCGAAGTCAGCCGTTTCTCATTGGCAGGCAGATCATATTCACGATAATAGCCTTCCACATCCATCACCATGATACATTTACGCACATAATCCATATGCAGATTCCTGGAATCTGCTCTGAAAATATCAGGCGGATATTGATAACTGTAAATTTCTTCAAATCCGTCATCAGACGTGTCCAGACAATGAATCCGGGAAAACTGAAAATTTCCCCTTTCGTCCGGATAGACCATCCTTAAAATTCCGGTTCTCTCATCATAATCCTGAAACAACCCCGGAATCTCCTCAAGAAGCACTGCCTTTGTTCTGTTTTTGATTTTTGTTCTCTTTTTTTCTTCTGCGATCTCCCTGATTACCCCTTCTGCATCTCTGCGCCATAACACATCCGTCTCCTCCCACATGCGAAGGTCTGTATACATATTGGCACCAAAGAGTCTTGAAAAGAAAGTGATACTTTCCTCTGCTGTCATTTCCTTTTTCAAAAGATAGCGAAAGGCTGATGCTTCCTCCGCCGTCATATTAAGCCCTGAAATCCATTTTGTGCTGCCGCTGCAAAAGTTCCTTGATACGCCTGCCTGATAAGAGGCCGTCATCTTTCCCTGAAGGAGCAGGCTCATGGAAAATTCATCATCATCAAAATAACTGACAGCAATTACCGGTCGGTTCAGCTCCCTTGAAAGACTTCTTCCCAGCTTACACAGCTTTCCCCATTCGAAGCAGCCTCCTGTCTCAAATACAGAAGACCATTCCTCCGCCGTCTGTCTCACAACATAACCTGATGGAAGTTTATCTTCAGGTATCTCTTCCTGCCTTGCTTTTATCTGTAAATTTATGAATGTTGTTCCCATGTCTGTTCCACTCCCGATTTCTTTACTGTTTCCGATTTTCTAGCTTCATCTGATCAGATTATACTATGTCTGCTACCTGTTTTCCACAGGAAGCTCTGCAATAGCACGAATAACAGGAATTTCTTGACAATAAACTTTTACCATATTATCATTAACAACACTCAGTATATAATAAATTCTTACCCGAAAGACGGAACAAAAAGGAGCGACAAAAATGATAGATTTTTTAAAAGAAGCTGCCCATGTAAAGCCTTCCTCAAGGCAGTTGGACTGGTTTGAGACGGAATTCTATGCCTTCATCCATTTCGGCCCCAATACCTTTACCGGACGGGAATGGGGTGACGGAACGGAGGATGAAGCGATTTTCAACCCGGTAAAGCTGAATTGCGATCAATGGGTGGAAACCATCAAAGCTGCCGGCATGAAGGGGATGGTTCTGACTGCCAAGCACCATGACGGTTTCTGCCTGTGGCCTTCCAAATATACGGAGCATTCCGTAAAAAACAGTCCCTGCTCTGTGGATGTGGTAAAAGAAGCGGCAGATGCCTGCAGGCGCGGCGGCATTAAATTCGGCTTCTACTTATCCCCCTGGGACAGAAACTGCTCCTGTTACGGCACACCGGAATACAACGATTACTTCTGCAATCAATTGACAGAGCTGCTCACGCAATACGGTGAGATTTTTTACGTGTGGTTTGATAACGCCTGCGGGGAGGGAAAAAACGGCAAAAAGCAGGACTATGATTTTCCCCGCTATTTTGAACTCATCCACAGGTATCAGCCCGGCGCAGTTATTTTCAATGATTTCGGCCCTGATGTGCGGTGGTGCGGAAATGAGGTAGGTACGGCGCGACATGCAGAATGGTCGGTAGTTCCGTCCGAGCTGTGTTATCACGCTCCTGTGCAGACTGGTCCCGGCCCTCTTTCAAAGGAGGGCAGCCTGTCCTACCTGTACAACACGGAAAATGAACTTGGAAGTATGCCAAATATCCTGTATTCCAAGGGCCTTACCTATGTTCCTTCTGAAATCGATATGTCTATCCGGCCCGGCTGGTTCTGGCATCCCGATGAAGAGCCTCATTCCCTGGAGCAGCTTTTTCATACCTACCTCACAAGCTGTGGGGCAAACGCATGTCTGAACCTGAATCTCCCGCCTGACAGAGACGGTCTTCTGGATGAAAGAGATGTAAAAAGACTGCGCGAGCTGCACGCACTGATCGATCGTGAGTTTGGAAATGAAATTCCAACAACCGTTGAAAAAGAGAGTGGACACGGTCCTACCCAGCCTGTCTATACAATCACCTTAGACAGTCCCCGGGATGACATCAAATATATCGTTCTCAAGGAGGATATCTCAAAGGGACAGCGCGTGGAGAGCTTTCGCATCACCGCCGAAACAGACGACGAAGCACGCTCCCTGAACTATCCCATTTACCAGGGAACCTGTATCGGTCACAAAAAAATCTGCCAGTTGAAGGATCCTTTTGCAAAGCCGGAGGTTCTGCCCGATTCCGGTTCTGACGCAAAGATCAAAAAACTGAAGGTACATATCACAGCCGCCAGAGACGAAGTAATTATGAAAAGTATTTCTGTTTTTTGACAGATATAAAGGGTCTGCTTCTCATCGAAACAGACCCTCTCTTTATGCTGTAAGCTTCTCCGCTCATTTAGTAATTTTCTGCATTGACCTCAAAGTAGCTCTTGGGATGATTACATACCGGACAAACCTCAGGTGCCTTGGTGCCGACAACAATATGTCCGCAGTTTCTGCATTCCCATATCTTCACTTCACTCTTTGCAAATACAGCAGCAGTCTCCACATTTTTGAGAAGTGCTCTGTATCTTTCCTCATGATGCTTCTCAATTGCCCCTACCATACGGAACCTGGCTGCCAACTCAGGGAATCCCTCTTCTTCTGCAGTTTTGGCAAAGTCCTCATACATATCCGTCCACTCATAATTCTCACCGTCGGCAGCAGCTTCCAGATTCTGCGCGGTATCACCGATACCGTTCAGTTCTTTAAACCACATCTTTGCATGTTCCTTTTCATTGTCAGCGGTTTTCAGGAAGAGAGCAGCGATCTGCTCATAGCCTTCCTTCTTTGCGACAGATGCAAAATAAGTATATTTATTCCTTGCCTGAGATTCTCCTGCAAATGCAGCCTCAAGATTCTTTTCCGTCCGGGTGCCCGCATATTTCCTGGAAGATACCGGTTTCTCCTCTATCTTCTCAAAAGCAGATGCCGGCTGTTTACATATCGGGCAGGTGTAATCCTCCGGAAGCTCCTCTCCCTCATAGATATATCCGCATACTTTGCATTTCCACTGTGCCATTCTTTTCTCTCCTTTTCTCTTGAAAATATTGCTCTTATCATCATAATATGTATGGAGCATTTTTTCAGCCATCTCGCTTAAAGGCTCACCATAAAACTCTTCATAAATCTGCTTGATCGACGGATTTTCATGACTCTTGCGAAGTGTCATCTCCTCGTCTCTCTTATACAGACTGGCAATTCGCGCCTTGCGCACCTGATCGGCATCCTTCATAATATCCTTGGGCTGTCCGCCGCCACCGATACAACCGCCGGGGCATGTCATCACTTCAATAAAATGATACTGCTTACCGCCCTGTTTCACGCGCTCGATCATCTTACGTGCATTGGCAGTTCCGTAAACAACGGCAACGTTCACTTCCATATCCTTTATCTTTAAAGTTGCCTCTCTGATTCCTTCAAAGCCACGCACCGGTTCCAACTGATACAATAACTGGGGCGCTTCTTCCCCGGTAATATACTCATATGCGGTTCTTAAAGCCGCCTCCATCACTCCGCCTGTATTGCCAAAAATCACACCGGCTCCCGATGCCTGCCCCATGATATCGTCATAGGAAGAATCCTGTAGTCCTACAAAATCAATGTCTTGTTCCTTTGCCCACAATGCAAGCTCCCTTGTGGTAAGTACAAAGTCCATATCCTTTATATCCAGGCCGCCGTAATAATCGGAAGCACTGTGCATCTCTGCTCTTCTGATCTCATATTTCTTGGCAGCGCAGGGAGTCAGGGCTACATTCACAATCTTTTCAGGATCAAGGCCCATCTTTTTTGCAAAGTAAGTCTTGATCGTGGGTCCCTGCATTCCGATAGGGCTTTTAGCCGTAGAGAGATTCGGCAGAAGTTCGGGATAATACATCTCGGTAAACTTTACCCACGCGGGGCAGCAGCTGGTAAACTGCGGAAGGGGAGCCGTCTTTTTTGTAATTCTCTCAATCAGCTCACTGGCCTCTTCCACGATCGTAAGATCCGCCGCAAAATTGGTATCAAGCACATAATTGACACCCAATTTTCGTAAAAGGGCAACCATTTTTCCCTCTACGAATGTGCCGTCCTGCATGCCAAACGCTTCTCCAAGAGCCGCCCGAACAGAAGGTGAAGTACTCACGATTACAATTTTATCAGGATCCTTCACTGCCGCTTCAATATCCTTATACTCATATTTCTCGGTGATACTGTTTACCGGACAGACATTGGCACATTGCCCGCAATGAATACATACCGCCTCTCCATCCGTCTGTTCAAGTGTGTAGGTACCATGCACACCGATGTCTTGCGTACAGACATTTTTGCACATTCCACATTGGATACACTTTTCCTCATTTCTTACAATGCTGGGATTGTCAGCCTCAATAGGAACTCTGACATCCAAAGACATATGTTTCATCTGTTGTTACCTCCATTTTCATTTTCTTTTTTCAGACATTCCGGACAAATATAATTAATTTTCAAATCATAGGAAAGAATCGGAACATCAATCTGTGCCTGCAGTTTTTCGGATAAATCTTCCAAAGTGATATCTGACAGTTTCCCACACTTTCTGCACACCAGATGATCATGCCGCTTGATTCTGTCATAACGGTCAGGTTGTCCCTCGACAGAAACTTTTCTGATCCTCCCCTGCTCATACAGGGAAGCCAGATTGTTATAAACTGTAGCAAGCACTGCCTTTTCATTCTTTTCCTTGAGACGCAAGAATATCTGTTCCGCTGTCAGATGATCTTCGGAATCGTTGATAATCTCTAAAATATACTTGCCGTTTTGGGTCATCGTTTTCCTCTCTGAAATGCCAATTTTAAAATTGTTCTAATTCTATTTTATTCTTTTTATTCATTATTTGTCAACTTCTGAGTCTGCTGCCTTCTCAAATTCCTGTCGTGAATTGCGGAAGCACTCCAGAAGCTTGGGTGAAAACATACCGCACTCTCCTGTGATGATCATCTGAAAAGCTTCCTCTTTGGAGTATGCTGCCTTGTAAACCCGTTCCGATACAAGCACATCATAGGCATCTGCCAGTGAAACGATCTGTGCGCAAACCGGGATTTCGTCTCCTTTAAGTCCGTCCGGATATCCTCTTCCGTCATATCGCTCGTGATGAAATCTGCAAATTTCGTATGCGATTTTTGCATATTCCTCGTCCCATACATCCTTTATGGAATTCAGGATTTCTCCACCTCGAAGAGTATGGGATTTCATATATTCATACTCCTGGGAAGTCAGTTTTCCCGGCTTTAGCAGAATGCTCTCAGGGATGGAAATCTTTCCGATATCATGTAAAGCGCTGGCCGACGCAATGACATTCACAGCATGCTCATCCAGATGATATTCCGGGTAATCCTGACTCATCTGTTTAGCCAGAATCTCCGTGTAGCATTTCACCATTTTGATATGTTCCCCGTCAACCGCATTTCGACACTCTACCACTGTACCAAGAATATCAATGATATTGGCATTGCTCTTCTTCAATTTTTCTGCCTGCTTTAACAGAAGGGTATACTGCTTACTTACAACCTCGGTCTGTTTCTTTATCTTTTCCTCAAGCTCGCCTCTTCCCGAACAGCAGTGAATCATATTTCTGATTCTCTTTTCTACCACAAAGTGATCAAACGGTCTTCTGATGAACTCCATTGCACCAAGGCTGAAACACTTCTTTTCAAGACGCAGGGAATCCTCATCGCTGAAAACAGCGACAGGAACACTCCGAAACCAGCTTTTCGTACTGAGCTGCTCCAGAATTGCAGTACCGTCTTCTTTTTCCATGGTTACATTCAGTAGAATTGCCAGCATTACCTCATGGTGAGCCTCCGCTGTTTCAAGGGCTTTCTCTGCCGTCTCCGCCTCCAAAAACACATTCTTCTCACCCATGATTTCCATGAGAATTTCCCGATTTGGTTTGTTGCTGTCAATAATCAAAATCTGATTTCGCATAATGTATTCCTCTTTACACGTTTATTTATTGAATAAGTTAGCGAATAACACAATCTTTCCTTCTGAAACACGAATTGTAACATTTTTGGCATAGTTGGATTTCAGCTTCCGCCCGTTGATATCAATCAATACGCCTTCAAACAGATCTCCCGAACAGACAATACAGGAAGTCATGGTATTGGCTATGTTTTTTTCAATTGCTTCCTTCCGTATCATCAGATCATCAATAATTTTATTTTTTGTAAAAATCGCATTGTCGATCTTCAAATACATTTCCATGGTATTTCGTATTTCAGCAGGATATTTTGCCTGAAAATCCGCCTGGGCATTTTGCAGAATCATAAGCTCCATCTTGTTATCACGGAGCTTGTCCTCCACCTCTCTCTGCTCCCTACGCATCTTCTCACTGACACCCACGTTAATTCTCGTCAATATTCCGGCACGGTTTCCGATGTTTTGCGCACTAAGCTGCTTCACCACATAAACAGCTCCGCCCACTACGGAACCGTTTCTTCCGAATATGACCATTTCTCCGTCCGCATGAGCCTCGCAGTTCATACAGTAATTGGCATGAATGTCATTCCCTGCTTTCAAAACAACTGCCTCGAAAAATTTTCCTTCGATATTTCCTCCGGCAGTAATGCTTCCGCTTCCTGACGCATTCATGCCTTTTCGTAGAATCACATTTCCGCCCGCCACAATGGTAGCAGCCTCCACAAAACCGTCTACCACCACATCTCCGCTTGCCGCTATCGTTGTGCCGTCTCCTACATTGCCCTTGACATATACATTGCCGTCAAATCTGATATTCCCGGTGGCAAGAGAAACTTCCTGGAATTCCACCATTTTGGAGATTTCAATGTTGTTGTCTGTAAGTTCAATCCGCCCGTCCATAATGGACACATAGGTCTTCTGGTCTGGCAGAACCAAAAAGCCTTTGCCCCGCAATCTGGACTGTTCTCTTCCTCTCTTGGCAGCAATCCTTTTTCCGGTTACCGTATAACCTACCTCTCCGGCACCGGCAGCATGATAATATGCTATCTTCTGCTGTCTTTTCACCTGTTCAAACCAGTCCACATTCCGGTAATCCACGGAACCGTCAGCCTGTACCTTGGGACTGTAATCCACATTGGTCCGGAAAAAGAATTCATAATATCCATCCTCTCCCTGCACAGCGGGCTTTCCTCTTGCGATCACGATAGTATCCTGTATCGTCCTTCCTGAAATCAGATTGTCGACCTCACGTTGATCGATGCCATAGACAATTCCTTCGTTTTTTAAATCTCGCAGTACATCCTTTCTTGTCAATTGTACAGAAGGATCCACCACGCACACGCAGGCCTCCATCTCATCCGCACTGATGGTGATC
>CAMEIH010000073.1 GCA_945917985.1 uncultured Clostridium sp.
TAAGCGAGATAAGAAAAAACGATGTAATGTTGTTTTCTCCACGAATTTTTATCTCCTTAATCCGGTCTGCTTCCCTCTCATTGGAAAACAGCGGCACAAACTCCTCAGACACATCCTCAATATCCTCCGGCCGTACATCCTTGAAATGCGGCAGATCCACATAGTCATTCAGAAACTGGCAGCAAAGGTTGTTGTCCTCAAAGATCACTTTGCCTGTGTTGTTCTGCGGCGTGGTGCATAGAATGCCACTTTTCTTTCCTTCTTTAGAATTCTTCCTTCCCATCAATACAAATACCTCCTTGCACTTTTGCAAACAGGTAAAGTCTCCACTTATCCTGTCTGCACTCTTCTTTTAACAATGATCAGTGAATCATCAGGCGAAACGCCTAAAGCTTTGGCAGAAATCAATACTTTCATTTCTGCAATAAGACATTCCACATCAAAAACATGGAACAGGATGCATTACCGACAGCCATAGAATATATAAATAATGCATTTTCTTTTCATGAAAGAATAACCTCACTGTAACAGAAGTCTTACCTACACGCAAGCGCATTTATGATTTTTAATATTTTTTTATTTTCTTTATAAACAATTAATGAGTAGTGTTGAACACTGAGATGCTTTATGCTGTGATGTCTAAAATCAATATCTGGCGATTTTGGGCACTGGTTCAATACCAAACGCCGATACGTTTTGCGTATCGTCTTATTGGGCTCATAAAAACGTGGAAGCCTTTGCTGAACACGTTTTTAATCTCTGAGGCTCATGGAAGCGTTCAGTGCACATGAGCCACGAATTGATTTTAGACATCACAGCATTCTCCATCACAGCATTCCTCACCACAGTATCCAATTAATTTGTGCAACAAAAAAACAGCCGAAGCTGTTCTTTTGTTTGTATTTATTTCTCTTACTTTGACTCTCTATTGAACAATCTCATACTGCAACCACTCGTACTTGAGCTTTGTCCCCTCAGAAATCTCGGGAGGAAGAAGTGCTCTTGCCACAAGCTTCAGCTCATCGCTTTCAATATCCGTTCTCTTCAGATTTGCATAGTCTCCGTCAATACTTACCACTTCATACATAAAAGTTTCCATATTCTGCCGGTTCCTTTCTATTTCAATTATGATTCCTTTCTGTTTCGATTAACCGATGGATTCATACAGAGTGAACATAGGCTGCAGGATTGCCATAATCATAAATCCTACCACAACTGCCATGACAACAATGATCATAGGCTCCATCAGTGCCATCATCTGTTCCGTTGCCACCTGTACATCATCCTCGTAATAGTTTGCCACGTTTTCAAGCATGCTCTCAATATTACCGGTCTCCTCACCGATTGCCACCATATGAATGACCATAGGAGGGAACAAACCGCAGGTCTTTAAAGGTCTTGAAAGAGGAACACCTCGCATTACCTGCTCCTTGGCATCTGCCAGTGCCTTCTTGTAATGAACATTCTCCATGGAACGACTGGTGATCTCAAGAGCATCGATCATAGGTACGCCGGCGCTAAGCAGTGTACACAGCGTTCTTCCCAGTCTCGCACATTCCGATTTCATCTGAAGTTTACCCAATACGGGAATCTTCAGCTTCAGACCGCCAAGCACAAATTTTCCGTTTGGCGTACCTGCATATACCTTGACCGCCACAAATACTGCTGCCACCACCAAAAGAATCAGCCACCACTTGGCAATCACAAAGTCACTCATATTGATGACCAGCTGTGTGGTTGCAGGCATTTCCGCATCCAGCTCCGCAAACATGCCCATAAAATTGGGGATAACCCATACCATCATAAGAAACAGTACACCGATCATAACCACAACCAAAACAACAGGATAAATCATGGCTTTCTTCACAGACTGCTTCAGTTTATCTTCCTTTTCAAACTGGATTGCCATACGGTCAAAGGCCACATCCAGACTTCCGGAAGCCTCACCGGCTTCCACCATATTACAGAGCATGCTCGGAAATACCTTGGCTCTCTTTTTCATTGCCATGGCAAGGGCTTCACCCTTGGAGACATCTTCATGGACACCCTTGAGGGCATTTTTCAGTGTTTTGTTCTCCGTCTGATCCCGCATCATCTCCAGCGCATTGATAACGCTTACTCCGGCTCTTATGATACTCACAAACTGCCTGCAGAAGATACTGAAATCTCTGGCCTTCACAGCCTTTCCGAAGGAGAGATTGATATCCCTGCTCATGAGGTTCGCTTCCTCAACACTCAGTATGATATTTTTCTGTGCCTTGAGCTGCATGGTAACCTGATCTGCGGTTTTAGCCTCCATGCTGCCCTTCTTTTCTTTTCCGTCCGGTCCGATGACCCGGTAATGAAACTCTGCCATTTTTGATTCCTCTTTTTGTATTTACTGCTTTTACGCTTTACTCTGCTTCGTATGCCACCTTGACCATTTCACTGATGCTTGTGACACCTTCCATTACCTTCTGCGCTGCTGCCATACGAAGTGTATTCATGCCTTCCGAAACGGCAATATTCTTTAATTCCTCTGCCGTTACCCTGTCGTGGATATTGGCACGGATCTTGTTGGTAATGGGCATAATCTCATAAATAGCGGTTCTTCCCTTATAGCCGATACCTCCGCAGGCTTCACAGCCAACCGGGTCATAGATCACCTGCTCATTGAAAGGGGAAATGCCGAGAAGCTTCTTTTCTTTATCGTTTGCCGTCCTTGCACGTTTGCATGCGGGACAAAGCTTACGCACCAGACGCTGTGCAATGATACCTACCACAGAGTCACCGATCAGGTAAGGCTCCACACCCATATCGATCAGACGGGTGATGGATGCCGCCGTGGAATTGGTATGCAGTGTGGAAATAACAAGGTGACCGGTTATGGACGCCTTTACCGCAATACCGGCCGTCTCACCGTCACGGATTTCTCCGATCATAATGATATCCGGGTCCTGACGCAAAATAGAACGGAGTGCACTGGCGAAAGTAAGATCCGCCTTCACATTGACCTGTACCTGGTTAACACCGTTGACATTTGCTTCCACAGGGTCTTCTACTGTGATAATATTAACTTCCTCCCTGTTCAGCTCACTTAACACGGTATAACAGGTAGTGGACTTACCACTTCCGGTAGGTCCTGTTACAAGAATGATTCCATGGGGATTCTGAAGGATTCCGTCAAGTCTTTCTTCATCCTCTGGTGTCAGTCCCAGATACTTCTTGTCCTTGGAAAGGCCGTCCTTTGCCGTGAGACGCATAACCGTCTTTTCTCCGAATACCGTGGGCAAAATGGATACACGGACATCATATTCTTTGTTGTCTACATTTAGGGTGAGTCGTCCATCCTGAGGTTTTCTCTTTTCGGAGATATCAAGTCCCGACATGATCTTTACTCTGGCTACCATTGCAGGCAAAAGAGTGGTGTTATAATCCATCACTTCTCTTAAGGCACCGTCAATTCGATAGCGTACTCTGAGCACTCTTTCCAAAGGCTCTATATGAATATCACTGGCACCCTGACGCACTGCCTGTTCCAGCATGGTACGCACGATCTTAACAATGGGTGCATTGTCAACATCTGTATTTGCTTCCTCTTCCTCTGTCAGGAATTCCTCGGCGTGCTCCTTCTGATATTGGGCTGCCGCCTCCATCGCCTGCTTTTTACCAAACATTCTGTCCAGCTGGACAGCAATCTGTGCAGCCGGTGCAAAATAAGGTCTGACCTCCATGTTAGTGATCAGACTCACATCGTCGATAGCGGGAAGGTACATAGGATCTGCCATGGCTACAAGCAGAATATTGGAATTGTGCTCATCGATGGCAAACGGCACCAGCTCGTATTTTTTCATAATGTCTTCCGGAACTAATGCAATTGCCGCATCCTGTAATCCCACCGTATGTAAATCTACCGATTCAATTCCAAGCTGCTTGCTGAGCACATCGGCAAAATCCTGCTGGGAAATATAGCCAAGTGCCATCAGTGTTTCGCCCAGCTTGGTCTTCCTTATCTTCTGTTCCTCCAGCGCCGTCTCCAGCTGCTTTTCCGTAATCAGTCCCTGTGATACCAAAAGGTCACCGATTCGTACTCTTCTTCCAAATAACGCCATATTTATGTCCTCTGAAATCTGCTTTTTCTGCAATAATATATCTGATTATTAATTTTACTATTTTTCGACAAAATATGCAAATACTATCACTCAAAAATTCAGTTCAGAAAATGTATAATCACAAAATAATTAGGCGGCAAAAGATAGCAGTATATAAGCAAATCCACTTTGAATCGCTCGCAAATTATGGATAAATTAATTAAAATGACTGATAATCATACTTTTCATAATAGAAATATCCTCTTTCATAGCTTCCATCTTTGCAGGAGCGATTACCTTTTCATCTACCATTGACAGATAGTTCTCTTCAAGCCTATCCAGTCTCCAGAATATATCTTGTCCAATTTTTTCTATTATGGCCATCCTGTTTTCTAATCTTTTCAACCTATTCTCTGTTTTCTTAATAAGCAATCTTTCTGTTGTCGACATATTTTCCTGTACTTCCATAGGATTTTCCCTCCCCCAATATCAGTTTTTACAAAGTATACTTTTTGTTATATCTTATCACCTTTTTTCTTCTTTTTCCATCTATATTTTTTCTATTTTAAAACGTTATTTTGATAATCTCGAGAAAATAGCATCATATCGACAGTTCTTTAATCATTTTTTCTCTCGCAATATTTAAGGATCAATTCATGGCGATTTTGGGCACTGCGTAAATGAGACTCATAAAAACGTGGAAGCCTTTGCTGAACACGTTTTTATCTTTAGAGGCTCATTGAAGCGCATAGTGCACATGAGCCATTGATTGATCCTTATATATTGTGGAAGCAAATACAAACTTCTCAACTCATCTTCCTCGAGAAATAATTCCCTCCTGTCTGCACTGCCTTTCCCTCCATGCACATCCGGACCAATTCAAACAAAAGCTGCGGTAGTGTCATCTCCATGCCGCTGTCTCTTATTCTTTCGAGAATCTCATCCGCCGACCTTGGTGTCAAATCAAGGAATTTGGATAATCCTTCGTTTTTTCCTTCCTTTTCTCCCACAACAGCTTTTTCATTTTTTTCCTTAGAAGGCTCCTTTTCTTTTTGCACTCCCGTCTCCCCCTGCCTGTTTTTCAGCATAAACAGCTCCGCTGCAATATCCTCGGGAGTCAACGCAATTCCCGCGCCCTGTCTGATCAGCAGATTACAACCGTCGCTGAGCCGGTCTGTAAGTCGTCCCGGCACCGCATACACGTCTTTTCCCTGTTCCAGTGCCATGTCCACCGTGATCCAGGTACCGCTTTTCTGCCTTGCTTCCACCACAAGCACAGCGTCCGATAAGCCTGCCACGATACTGTTCCTGTAAGGGAACAACTGCTTCTTTGGCTCCGTTCCCGGCGGAAAGGGAGAAAGAATCCCTCCTCTTTCCCGGGCAGCCTCATAAAGCTCTCTGTTGGAAGCCGGATAACAGATGTCAACACCACAGCCGAGAACAGCATACGTATGTCCGCCGGACCGGCAGGCTGCCATCTGTCCGATTCCGTCAATTCCTCTTGCCATCCCGCTGATAATACTGATTCCCTCTCTTCCCAGCCGCTCTCCGAAAGCTTTTGCCATATACACACCATACTCAGAGCATTCCCTGGCGCCGATCAGTGCAACGGCACAGTCTGTTTCTGCCGGAAGGCTGCCCAGATAATACAAGATCATGGGAGGACTGTGAAGCTTCTTTAATCTCTTCGGATACCCTTCCTCCCAGATTCCGATCATTTGAATCCCCCGGTCCAGCATCTTGTCATAGTTTTCTTTTACTTTCCATTTCCCGTAAAAGCCTGTATATGCCTGCATTTTCTTTTCCACGACCTTCTGACGCCATCCGCTCTTTAAAAGTATCTCTTCAATCTCCTTCTGCGGCGTCTCATATATGGCTCTTGCACTTCCGTACACCTCCATCAGGCGTGCGGCTGCCCTCTCTCCCAGCTCCGGCACATTGTGGAGCCAGTATCTGTATGCATTTTCCCTATCTTCCACCGTCAAACACCTTCTCTCCCGCACGGTAATAGCATACCGCCTCTGCCAGATGCTCCTCTTTGATCTCCCGGCTGTTCTCCACATCCGCAATGGTCCTTGCCACCTTGATCACTTTATGATAAGCCCTTGCGCTCAGATCAAGAGACTGAAACATGGTCTCCATCATTTTCTTTTCTTCCGTTCCAAGAGGACAATATTTCTCCATGTCGCCCGGTCCGAGATCCGCATTGAACCGGAAGGAGGTTCCCTCATACCGTTCCTTCTGGCGTCTTCTTGCCGCCATTACTTTTTCCCTGAGGCTCCTGCTGCTTACCCCTTTTTCACCGCTCTGCAGCCTCCCGATCTCTATTTTGGGGGCTTCCACACAGATATCGATCCTGTCAAGAATAGGACCCGACAGATGGGAAATATAGTTATGGATCTCATAGGGTGTGCAGCGGCATTTGTTTCTGTCCGGATAATACCCGCAGGGACAGGGATTCATTGCCCCCACCAGCATGAAATCGGCGGGATAGGAAAAAGTGCCGTATGTACGGGCAATCTGCACTTTTTTATCCTCCAGGGGCTGTCGCAGGATATCCAAAGTCTGGCGCTTAAACTCCGGCAGTTCATCAAGAAACAATACACCTCTGTGGGAAAGGCTGATGCCACCCGGCTCGGGTATCTTGCCTCCTCCCGTCAGAGCGAACGGTGATATGGTGTGATGGGGATTCAAAAAAGGACGTTTTCTTGTGACAGGATTTTTCTCATCCAGCATACCTGCAATGCTGTAAACAGATGCTACTTCAAGACTTTCCTCCTCAGACAGGGGAGGCAGAATAGATGGCATTCTCTTGGCGATCATGGTCTTTCCCGAACCGGGTGGTCCCATGATCAGCATATTGTGAAAACCGGAAGCGGCAATGACCGCTGCTCTTTTTGCACTTTCCTGACCGATAATATCTGCAAAATCGGGACTGTATTCCTCCTCTTTTACTCTTTCCTTCTTCTGATAGGGTGACAGAACCCGGTTCTTTTTGTCCGGTGCCGCTTTCAGATATGCAATGACCTGCTGTAAATGAGAAGCTGCCATCACCTCTATTTTGTTGATCATTCCGGCTTCCCGCTCATTTTCCTTTGGCACCAGGCATTTTCTGATTCCGTTCTCACAGGCCGCCCTTACTATGGGAAGAACACCCTTCACCGGTCTGATCTCCCCGTTAAGTCCCAGTTCTCCGACAAAAAGAATTCCTTCCGCCTCCTCCTTTTTCAGCTGTTCCATAGATACCAGCACGCCCACTGCAATGGGAAGATCAAAAGCTGTTCCTTCCTTTCTTATATCTGCAGGTGAGAGATTCACTGCAATATGCATCGGCGGAAGATGAATGCCCATATTTTTTAAGGCCACTCTGACCCGCTCTCCCGATTCCTTCACCTCTCCCGACAGGCTTCCCACCATGCAAAAGCAGGGCAGTCCCGGCGCCATGTCCACCTCCACCTGTACAAGATAGCTTTCCATGCCATAAATGGCCCCTGATAAAATTGTACTGTACAAATAATCCCTCCTCTTTTACGTTTTGTAACATTGTTGGTTATTATTGTTGGATAATATTCAGACATTTGAACATTTGTGACGGCTGTTCATCGCCAAATTGAAAATGCTTCGCATTTCTAAAAAAAGATACAGTAAAAATCATCACTGTACGGATCATTTTCACTGTATCTGATTGACATGATAAAATCAATAATATTTTTATAAAGAATTTATTAAAAATCAGAAAAGCTTGTTTTCCATTCCGTCCGGATCCTGTGCAAACTGAATTGCCATCTCCCTGTCGATCTTTCCGTCATAATAGAGCTGCTGGATTGCCTCATCCATGCCGATCATACCCGCTTTTCTGTTGGTCTGCATAACGCTCATAAGCTGATGGGACTTTCCTTCACGGATCAGATTTCTCACCGCATGATTTGCGTGAAGTACCTCAAAGGCTGCCACACGCCCAAGCCCGTCCGCTCTTGGAATCAGCTGCTGGGAAATAACAGCCTCAAGCACATTTGCAAGCTGTACTCTGATCTGCTGTTGCTGATGAGGGGGGAAGACATCAATGACACGGTCCACTGTACTCGCAGCACCAATGGTATGCAGGGTAGAAAGAACAAGATGTCCTGTTTCTGCCGCTGTAATGGCTACGCTGATGGTTTCAAAGTCACGCATCTCTCCTACCAGAATGACATCAGGATCTTCACGAAGGGCTGCCCTCAATGCATTGGCATAGCTTTGGGAATCCAGACCGATCTCCCTTTGATTTACCATGGACATTTTGTGTCTGTGAAGATACTCGATAGGGTCTTCCAGCGTGATCACGTGACATTCCCTGTTATTGTTGATCTTATCGATGATGGCAGCCAGTGTGGTGGACTTACCGCTTCCGGTAGGTCCTGTTACCAGCACCAGCCCCCTCTTTCTCTGATAAAGGTCGATTACCGACGAGGGCACTCCCAGCTTTTCGGGTGAAGGCACCTCTGTGCCCACAAGTCGCAGTGCAATCGCCACAGAACCTCTCTGCTTATAAGCATTCACACGATATCTTCCAAGCTCCGGGATGGAAAATGACATATCATGCTCTCCTTTTTCCTCGAAGCGTGCCCTTTGTTTTTCATCCATGATCTCATCAAGAAGCTTCTCCGTATCGGGAGGAAGCATTCTCGGATAATCCATGGTAAGGAGCTGTCCGTTCACTCTCATCTTAGGCGGCACACCAACCGTGATATGTAAGTCCGATGCGCCGGCATCTTTTGCTGTTGCAAGCATTTCTCTAATTGTTGCCATTTTCAAACCCTTCCCGCAATTTTAATAACGCTCGTTTTTCTATTCGTGACACGTAACTTCTGGAAATGTGAAGTGCTTCCCCGATTTCTCTCTGGGTCACTTCTTTTCCTGTCAAAAGTCCATAACGCAGGAAAATAATCTCCCTCTCCCTGTCATTTAAAACTTCATTTAACAGATTTTGCAGCTTCTTTGTATTTTCTTTGAGGTCAAGCTGCTCCACCACATCTGCCTGTTCCTGTTCTATAATATCAAGCAGATTGATCTCATTTCCCTCTTTGTCTGTTCCGATCGGTTCATACAGAGATACTTCTCTTGCATTTTTCTTTCGGGAACGTAACAACATGAGCAATTCATTATCAATGCACCGGGAAGCATACGTACTCAGCTTTCCGCGAACTGCATCAAAAGAAGATATGGCCTTGATAAGACCGATGGTTCCGATAGAGATCAGATCCTCCATATCTTCGTCCACGTTCTGATATTTTTTGGCAATGTGGGCCACCAGGCGCAAGTTCCGCTCTATCAGAATATTCTTTGCCTGTCTTGCTTCCTCGCTGTTTCCTTCCTTTAGCAGCTGCAGATAGTAGGCTTCTTCCAAAGCCGACAGCGGTTGACTGAAAGTTTTCAAAAGCGCGCCCCCAAAGTCATTTTTAATATTCTATGACCCGGGAGGGCATCAAGTGCCTTTCCACAAAACTAATTATACAAATTTAATGTATTCTCTGCAACCGTTTCCGGTCTTTCCTCCTTTTAAGTAAGCAGGAATTCCGCCATTACCCGGTTGCTGACGTCAAGCCCGAGCTGTGTCAGGCAGATTCCTGTCCGATTGCCCTGCTCATCACATATCTCTGTCAACAGCCCCTGTTCATTCAGTTTTCCGATTACTCCGGGATATACCTCCTCCACAGATTTTCCGAAGTTTTCCTCGAATTCCCGGAAAAGGATGCCGCGAATAAGACGCAGCCCAAGGAACATAAACTCTTCCATCTGCTCTTCCACAGAGAGCTCCTGTCTGTCTGTTCTGACCTTTGAAAAATCCCGGGTTTCCATATATTCACTGATATCACGGATATTGGAAAATCTCACATTTTTTATGAGGGAGGCTGCTCCGATTCCAAATCCCAGATATTCTCCCCGTTTCCAGTAAACCTTATTATGCCTGCACTCATACCCTTCCATGGCATAATTCGAGATTTCATATCGATGATAGCCCGATTCTTTAAGTATATCATTTGTTATTTTATATAATTCCCGATCGGTATCCTCGTCCGGAAGAGGCGGTGTATTCTCATAGAAAGGAGTCCCCTCCTCAATGATGAGACTGTATGCCGAAATATGCTTCGGTGGTGGATTTAAGGAAAGAACCTTTTTCAGCGTTTCCCTGTAACTTTCTATCGTCTGTCCCGGAATTGCCGACATCAAGTCAACGTTTATATTGTTAAATCCTGATTTAACAGCATTGTTATAGGTCTCAAAGAAATCTTCCGCACTGTGGATTCTGCCAAGTGCTTTCAGTTCTTGGTCTATGGCGGACTGCAGACCGATGCTGAGCCTGTTTATGCCCATATCTCTATAGGTCCTCAGCTTCTTGAGATCGGCTGAGCCCGGATTTACCTCGATGGTGATCTCCGCCTCCGGATTCAAAGCAAAGTCCTGCCTGATCTCCTTAAGGATATCTCCGATATTTTCTGCCGGAAGGACAGATGGCGTACCACCTCCGAAAAAAACGGTCTGCACCTCATACGCTCCGAATGCGGTGCTGTTTTGCCTGATCTCTTCCGTCAGGCATCTCACATATTTCTCCTTTGTCTGCTCGTCAGCGGGGGCTGAAAGGAAATCGCAATACAGGCACTTCCTTGTGCAAAAGGGAATATGCACATAGATACTTAAAGGTCTTTTCTCAGTTTTCATCCAGCTTTAACACACTCATAAATGCTTTCTGGGGAATTTCCACGTTGCCGATCTGGCGCATACGCTTCTTTCCTTCCTTCTGCTTTTCCAAAAGCTTCTTCTTACGGGTAATATCACCGCCATAACACTTGGCAAGCACATCCTTGCGCATGGC
>CAMEIH010000074.1 GCA_945917985.1 uncultured Clostridium sp.
GTTTTAATCTTTGGCTTAGCACCATGTTTTAATGTTTAATTCTGAAAGTCAGGTAGTATATTTTCGCCGCAAAGTAAACCTTTTCCATGAAATTGCCGGAAAAATATACTATGGCGATTGTGGAGTATATGAGGGAAAGCTGTTACTCATAAATATCCACCTTAATCCTATCCTCATAGGGCTTAATCAGTTCATTTACCACTTCGTAGGCAAAATTCCGGGAATCATTGATGATATCCTTATAATTATCAGCGGTGACCCGGTGGCTGTCCTCTATCATGCTGTCGCACATATAACGGTTGATCTCCGGCGAAAAATGGAGAATGTCCATATAGTTTTCCAGATTGGTCACCACTTCCCTGTCATTTAAAAAGTAGTACAACTCCACGTTATCATAGGTGAGCAGCTTTTCCATGGCGGTTTCCAGGTTATAAAGATAGCTTTCGGTGTCACCGTTCCGATAGACATTGTCCCACCAGAGCATGGAGTAGGGCGGAACAGAAATTTTGAAGGTGGTCTCGGGATGCGCTTCTATCTCCGCACACAAAATAGAGAGATTGCCGGAAAGCTGTTCTTCATAGTAAGTATCTTCCTTCATCTCTTCAATGGACAGTTTTCTGATGTAAAGACCGAGGATCATGTCGGAGTTAAACTGTTTCCACTGTGACCAGTTATAGGAATTCCCCTCATCATAGTCTCCCATCAGGGACTGGGCGATGAGATAGGGAATTTTTTCAAAAATAACATCTTTGTTCAGCAGGTATTCTATATCGTTCAGATAATTATCGTCATAAAGGTACATGGGGCAGCCGGTGCTCTCAAAGGTGGTTACAGGATCCGCGGAAAGGGCCGAAGGATCCAGATTATAAAACACATATTTGAGGGTGTGGTCTTTAAAAGCAATATCCAGAAGATAACAGAGGTCTGCAGTAGCTCCGTAAGAGCGGATCGCTTTGATGGAAGTACAGCCAAAGCCTTCGTCAAACCATCTGTTATTGTAATTTTCTGACACGGAGGAACCTGCGATCACACTGTCATAATCGAAGTTTTTTAAAGAGCCCACACACTGATATTCCTTGTCGGTGAGTACTGCTTTTAAGCCCGGCAGGGGCTTATGATACTGGAAAAAGGGATCAAACGCTACCACCAGCAGGATACAGAGAGTGAGTAGTATACCGCTTCCTATCAAAAAATTTCTGATAAATTTCTTTGCCATATTGTTTCCTCATAGCAGGACAAAGGTCCTGAATATTTGACATATTAAAAATTAAAATAAATGAAAGTGCTGACCTGTGAGAAGGAGATGATACACCATACGAACAGGACGGTAACAGCGCAGCACAATTTGGAATCAAGGGGATGCTCATTTACAATCTGTAATGCGTTTTTCCGGCTGATGACAAAAGCACTTACGGCAAGCAGCAGAATAAACAGTATCAGGTAGGCGGTATTCAGCATGGAAGGATTGACCATGTTGACAGCCTGCTTGATGAGATAGAACTCCGGAATATCCAAAGTGGCGGCAATTTTATACAAATAACCGGTTTCCTTCAGTGCAAAAATATTTCGGAACATCTGGAAGGCGTTCGCCATGCTGTCACTTCTGAAAAAGAACAGTGACAGATTGAAAAATCCAAAGGTAAGGATCCAGCCCAGCCATCTTGGAATAGTAAACCGGGCAGGAATCTTGTCATTGCTTCCCTTTACACCTACAATGCCCAGGTTATCCCACACAACAAGAAGTCCCTGCATGGTTCCCCATGCCACATAGGTCCAATTGGCACCGTGCCACAGTCCGCTTAAAAAGAATACAATAAAAATATTCAGCAAAGTTCTTGCTTTTCCTTTGCGGCTTCCACCCAGTGGAATGTAGACATACTGGATAAAAAAGCGGGAGAGAGTGATATGCCATCTCTGCCAGAGCTCCTTCACGGAGCATGCCTTGTAGGGAGAATTAAAGTTGACGGGAAGCTCAATATTGAACATTTTGCCGAGGCCTATAGCCATATCACTGTAACCGCTGAAATCAAAATAGATCTCAAAAGTGTAGGCAAGGATCACAAGTAACGTGGAGGGCGTGTCCAAAAAAGCGGTCCGGTCGAAGCCGAAGTTTACCGGTAATGCCAGCACGTCGGCAAGAAGTACCTTTTTGGCAAGTCCGATGGTGAACAGGGTAATTCCCTTTGCAAAATTGTCCGGGATAAATCTGCGGTTTGAGATATCCGCGAACTGAGGCATCATTTCCTTGTACAGCACAATGGGGCCTGCGATCAGCTGGGGGAAAAAGGTGACAAAGGTAATGTAATTGTCAAAAGAATAATGTTCAGCCTTTCCAAGACATCTGTCAACGATAAAGGAGATCTGTTGGAAGGTAAAAAAGCTGATTCCAAGGGGCAGCAGAATATGTTTTAAGGTAAAATTCGTGTGGAAGAGGGCATTGACATTTTCAAAGAAGAAATCATAATACTTAAAATAAAACAAAACGCCGAGATTAAACAAAAGTCCGGCTGCAAGCCCAATCCGGGAGGAGAGCTTTGTCTTTGAAAATTTCATGAGAAAGCTTAAAAGGTAATTGCCCAGAATGCTGACCACGATGACAGCAAGGTAATAGATGTTAAAATAACCGTAAAACCATAAAGACATACCGGCCAGAAAATATTTGGCTGTGCGGTACGCCTTTTTACTGTTCAGATAATACCATCCCATCAATGTCAACGGGAGAAATAAGAAAATAAATATATAGGAATTAAAAAGCATAACAGTTCCTCTGATCCTGCGAAAATCTTCTCTATAGTATAGCATGCACAGGCATAATTTGTCTAATACATGGAAAGAATCATAGATAAAAAGAGCTTAAACGTGTATTTCGAAATGGAGGAGAGAATGAAAAAATTTTGGTTGTCAGTACTGGTATTGTTGTTGCCGGCGCTTGCTTTGCAGGGATGCAGCGGGAGCGCGGCGGATAAGTCCGGCAGCAGCGGAAAGGCTTACGTGGATGAGAGCAGCAGCAAGGAGGATGATGCCGTCAATACTTTTCAGGCAGGCAGTAAGTACAAAATTGTAACGCCCATGATGGAGCTGAAAGAAGCGGTTGCAGATATGATCGGTGAGAATTACTGGCCGGATACGCTTTTGTCGGGAGAGGAACTGGCAGAACGTATCGGTATTTCCGAAAATATGTATAACAACTTTATGGCAGAGTATCAGCGGGCAGAGGCGGGAATCGACATGATGATCCTGATAGAGGCAAAAGAGGATTCCATTCCGGATGTGGAAAAATATCTGAATGATTACCGGGAGCTTTTACTCAAGATTTATGAGAACCAGCCCATAAACGAGGCCAAGGTTTTTGCATCGAGAATCGAGACCATACAAAATTATGTATGTTATGTGCAGCTTGGAGCGGATATGGCAGGTCTTGCGGAAGCAGATGCAGAGAGAGAAAAGATGGTGGAATACTGTCAGCAGGAAAATGAGAGGGCGATCGATATTATGGAGAAAAAAATCCTGAGCTGGGATGAGCAGTAAAAAAGGGATCAGGTGATCCCTTTTTTATTGTGAGCGCTTTGCAGCGCATGTTTCTTCTATCAGATTTGTTATGGTAGTAACGGATCCAAGCTGGTGACTTTTTGACATGGCATCAATAAAGGTCTGTCTGGTAAAATAAAGCTCTGTGACTTTTTCTGTCAGCAGATCGGGAGACAGATCATCATCGTCTATGACCATGCTGTAGCCCTGCGCTTCAAAGGATTTTGCATTTAAAATCTGATCGCCTCTGCTGCTTCCGGCAGGAAGAGGAATCAGAAGATTGGGCTTTTTCAGAGCGAGAAGCTCGCAGATGGAGTTGGCTCCGGCGCGGGAGATTACCACATCTGCCAGAGCAAACAGGTCTTTCAGCTCCGCTTTTACATATTCAAACTGAATGTAACCTTCGGTGTGAAGGAGCATATTGTCAATTTTTTCCTTGCCGCAGATATGAACGACCTGGAAATCTGTAAGAAGCTTTGGCAGAGCATCTCTCACGGCCCGGTTGATGGATGCGGCGCCAAGACTTCCTCCGATGACCAGAATGACAGGCTTGTTTGCCGTAAAGCCGCACATGTCAAGAGCTGCCACCTTATCACCCTTTGTCAGTTCCTCACGGATGGGGGAGCCGGTGAGAACAGCCTTTTCTTTTGGAAGATAAGACATGGTTTCCGGGAAATTACAGCAGACCTTTTCCGCCACCGGAATGCACAGTTTATTGGCAAGACCGGGTGTCATATCCGATTCATGTATGATGCAGGGGATATGCAGTGTTGCAGCGGCGCGGATCACGGGA
Source organism: uncultured Clostridium sp. (assembly GCA_945917985.1). Taxonomy (GTDB): domain Bacteria; phylum Bacillota; class Clostridia; order Lachnospirales; family Lachnospiraceae; genus Suilimivivens. Next base: position 4,322 of record CAMEIH010000074.1, read on the forward strand.
ACACTGACAAAGCCTCCTTTGGAAAAAATGATATCCGGGTTGATCTTTTTCAGATATTTTCTGGCTTCGCCAAAGCCCTTGATCACTCGGAACGGATCCGTAAGATTTTTAATGTCCAGGTAACGGCGAAACTTTCCCGTTGCGATTCCGTAATAGGGAATATCGAAATCTGTGATCAGCTTCTTTTCAATGCCTTCATAGGAGCCGATATAGGAAATCTCATAGCCAAGTTCCTTTAAGCGGGGCAGAAGTGCGATGTTGGGAGTGACATGACCTGCAGTGCCTCCGCCTGTTAAAACAATTTTTTTATTTGAATTTGTGTTGCCCATATCAGGCCTCCTGTTTTACACTTTTCCTTCTTTGATCTGTTCCAGTGCTCTGGCCAGCTGTTCGGGGCAGGAAGTGGTTTTGAAACCGCAGCGGATGCCTTTCAGGCTGGAAATGGCATCATCCACTTTCATACCCTCTACCAAAGCGGATATTCCCTGCAGATTTCCGTTGCATCCTCCGAAAAATTCTACAAATTTGATCACGCCGTCTTCTACTTCTATATCAATGGAAGTGGAGCAGACACCTTTTGTCTGATATCTCATATTCATACCACCTTTCTGATAAATTACTATACCAAAAAAGGCAGATTTTTTAAAGTGGTAAGCACTAATTTGTCGAAATTAAAGGATGCTTTATCAGGGTCACGATATTGAGCGGAAAAATGCTTAAGGCTATAATAAAAGAAAGAATTTTCAGCCGTATCGTGCAGGAAAAAGGAGGATGGTTATGCCGGTTATTCTTATGAAGCATAAATTTTTACTGATGATGATATTTCTGTTTTTGCTACTTAGTATTATATGTCAGATCATCACAGGTGTGATATTCCGGAATCTGATCCGGGAGGCAAACAATATGTCTGCCACGGAAAACAAGCTGCTGAGACAGTGCAAGCTGAAGTATTCAAACTGCTATAAGCTGAATGGCAGAATGGTAAACACTGCTGTTTTTGTGGACAGGTTTATCCAAAAAATGCGGTGCGGACATCTGACATTAAACAGAATGTCTCATCTTTCCGGTCAGCTGATGATGCTGTCCGTGCTTGTGACAGGCATCACGATCTGCCTTTGCCTTGCTTCCGGAGATACCTTATTTCAGATTATTCCCTATTATCTGATCAGTATACTTGGTCTGTATCTCTATTTTTCGGTGTCGGGAGCTGTGGATATTCAGGGACAGAAGATGATTCTGAAGACGGATCTGACTGATTATCTGGAGAACCATCTGATGCCGAGGTTGGAACAGGAAAGTGAAGTATCGACGGTACAAGCAAAAGAGCCCATGCAGGATGTTTCCGAATCTATGAAAGAGGAGGGAAAAAGAGGCAGGCAGGAATCTGTTAAGAGTGAAAATGACAGGGAAGAGCTTGAGAATCTTCTGAAGGAATTGCTTGCCTGATTGACTTTTACCGATAAATTATATACTATAAAATCACCTGAAATTGCGGATAAAAAGGTGATGACCGAGATGGCGGTGAAATGTATTGCACTTGATATGGACAGGACAACCCTGAATGCACAGGGAAAGCTGTCCAAAGAGAATAGAGAGGCACTCTTATATGCGATAAAAAAGGGCGTTCACGTGTGTATTGCAAGTGGGCGCGCTTTTTCTGCGCTCCCGGAAGATGTAGTTTCTCTGCCAGGAATTGAATATGCCATCACCTGTAACGGGGCGGAGGTTTATGATGTGCCACGGGAAAAATGTCTTCAGAGGTTTTGTCTTCCCGGGGAGAGTGTGAAGGCAATCATGAAAGTGACGGAGAATGATCCTGTAACTTATGAGGCTTTTATCAGAGGACAGGCTTATGCCGGAACGGAATATGTGAAGGATCCTGTCAGATTTGGTGCGACAAAACAGGCAGTAGAGTATGTGCAGCACACCCGCAAAATGGAGGATGATATCAGGGCTTTTATCCTGACTCACAGCAGTGAACTGAGCAGTATGGATATTATTGTGAAGGATGAGGAGAAAAAAGCAGAGGTATGGGAGCTTTTGGAAGAGTCAGTTAAGGATATCTATATCACCTCATCCATACAGCAACTCATTGAAATTTCCGGTAAGAGCAGCGGAAAACACAACGGATTGAAATTTTTGGCTGATCTGCTTGGCATTTCTTTGCAGGAAACAGCGGCTTTCGGAGATGCAGACAATGATGTGGAAATGCTGGAAATTGCGGGGATAGGGATTGCTGTGGCAAACGGGTCAGAGAAAGCACTCGCGGCCGCGGATATGATTACTTCGCATCATGATAAAAACGGTGTGGCAGAAGGAATTTATAAAATATTATGAAAGAAGGATTGTGATGGCAGCAAAAGGAATGGCAGACAGAAAAATGGAGGATTCGTTTCTCCTTAAGGTGAGAGAAGAAGCAGCAGAAATCACAAGAGATTTGATTGTGCAGGCAAAGCCTGAAAAGGGTGATATTCTTATCGTGGGCTGTTCTTCCAGCGAAGTGGTGGGAGAAAGAATCGGTACTTTTTCCAGTGTGGAAACGGCGCAGGCGGTTTTTGAAGGAATTTTGGGAGTAGTATCGGAATACGGGCTTTTTCTGGCAGCCCAATGCTGTGAGCATTTAAACAGGGCCGTTATTGTGGAAAAAGAAATCGCAAGGCGGGAGCATCTGACAAGAGTCAACGTGATTCCTCAGCCGAAAGCGGGCGGGTCTTTTGGAACCACTGCCTATGAGAGGTTCAAAGAGCCTGTGGCCGTAGAGCATATCAAGGCGCAGCTTGGAATTGACATTGGAGATACGCTGATAGGTATGCATCTTGATGAGGTGGCGGTTCCTGTGCGGACACGGCATAAACAGATCGGCAATGCCCATGTGGTATGTGCAAGAACAAGAGCAAAATTTGTGGGCGGCGTACGAGCTGTTTACGACGAAACACTGTTATAGAAAAATTGACAGAGGGAGGCACAAATGGAAGAGCAGGAAAATTATGGGTATGAAGGAAATCTTTATGAACAGCTGGAGGCAGAGCTCTGTCACCGCTGTCACAGAGGGAAGATTGACCGCAGTGAAAACCCCGAATCGGTTTTATGTAAGGAATGCAGGGAGGAACTGATCAAGCTGAAGGTTCCGCCGGTTATGGTCGGCGCAGGAATTTTGGTTTTGGTGATCGTTCTGCTGTGTATCGGTATGGTTGCGGTGGACTTTGTCAGAATGAAGACAGGCAGTTCTTCTGGTGGCAGTTTTTACGTAGCTGCAGAGGATGATACGGATGCAGAAGTTGCTGCAGACACAGAGGAAGCTTTGTCGGAAGATTTATTTGGGGATGAAGAAGACACGCCAAGTAAACAGAGGCGCCTTGATTCCTGGGCAACAGGAACGGACGCTCTCAGCCAGTCTTATGCGGAGCTGGCCGATACGGGAAAGGTGGTAACGGCACTTGACGGTATGCTGGATGAACTGGAAGCTGATCCGGAGAATGTGGATATGGCAATTGCCCTTGCCGATGTGGCCATGAAGTATTCTTATCCCGATTATGCGGCATATGCCATTGATACTTATGTGGCAGGTAAGAATGTATCGGACGAAGCTTATGACAGAATTATCGGTTATATTGACAAGCTTGATGTCTATTATGAAACCTCTGATAAGATCGATGAGGTCTGGACTACACTGAGTGAAGGGATAGAAGCGCTGGGAGAGGAAGCTTCCGATGAAGACTATGCGGCATTGATTCAACAATGTCATGATGAGATAGCAAAATATCTGGGGGATGAGAATTATGATCAGGCGCTGGTCAGTTATGATCTTGCCTATATCTGCCAGGATGAAGAAGAAAGAATAGAACATTTGCGGGACTGCGTGGGCTTTGATGAAAATTATTTTGATGCACAGGCGCAGCTCGGTACCTACTACAGAAGAGCGGGGGAATTAGAGAAAGCCAGAGAGATATTGGAACCTGTTTACGAAGTAAATAAAGAGGCTTATCCCGTGCTTCGATCCCTGGCGACGCTGGAGCTTTGTGAGGGAAATCTCGAGCTTGGTCTTTCCTATGCGGAAAGTGCTTATGAGCTCTATGAAGAAGGAGATTATGTGGTTGATACTTATCTGATCGCGCTTATGGCTAACGGTGAAACGGAAAAAGCAGAAAAGCTTACCAGGGAGTGGGAAGATAAGGGTTATCTATTTGATGATGATTTTTATGCCTTCCAGATGGGAGATATGACATTGGAAGAATACTATATCGGAGATTAGGAGGGGACAGAAGATGATTTTTATACCAGGTATCTTGATATCGGCAGTAACTTTTCCGGGAGTGGCAGTGCATGAGCTTGCCCATCAGATCTGCTGCAGGATCTGCAGGATTCCCGTTTATGAGGTAAAATATTTTCAGCTTAAGAACCCTTGCGGATACGTGCTTCATGAAGCAACTCCAAATCCTTGGAAAAATCTTCTGACAGGACTTGGCCCGTTTTTTGTCAATACTATTCTTGGAATGATCATTACCTTTCCGGCATATTTCTGTCTCTGGGGTGGCGGAAAGAATATGTATGGATACGGGAGAGGAAATGAAGGGATGATGGCTGTTCTTATCGTGCTCTACTGGCTTGGACTTTCCATTCTGATGCACGCATTTCCCAGTACGGGAGATGCCAAATCGCTGGTGCAGAGTGTGATGAAAAACAAAGAGGTAAATATTTTTGCCAAGATTGTGACGGCACCCTTTATCGGACTCATCTATCTTGGAGCAATCGGTTCCGCATTCTGGCTGGATCTTCTGTACGGAATCGGGATGTCCATGCTGCTTCCCATGCTCGCAGAGAAGCTGATGTATCTGTGATGCCGCTTCCCAAGGTGCATCAAAAGGATGTTCCGGGATAGCAGAGATTTGCACAAAACCTTGAAAATTGCAAGGTTGTCTGCTAAACTAGGACGTGGTTATGAAAGTGAAAAGCATTTTAGTACAAATAAAAAGGAGCGAATATTATGAGTAAAGTTACATTTGACTATTCCAAAGCAGCACCTTTTATCAAGGATCATGAAGTGGAGTCCATGAAGAAGCTGGCTATGGATGCAAAAGAGTTATTGGTTTCCAAAGAAGGCGCAGGAAATGATTTCCTTGGCTGGATCGATCTTCCCGTAAACTATGATAAGGAAGAGTTTGCCAGAATCAAAAAGGCAGCCGCAAAAATTCAGAGCGATTCCGAGGTCCTTCTTGTGATCGGTATCGGTGGTTCTTATCTTGGAGCAAGAGCTGCCATCGAATTTTTACGTCACAGTTTCTATAATGTAGTAAGCAAGGAAGTAAGAAAGACTCCCGAAATTTACTTCGTAGGAAATTCCATCAGCTCTACTTATATCAGACATCTGATGGATGTGATCGGGGACAGAGACTTTTCTATCAATATGATCAGTAAATCGGGTACTACCACAGAACCTGCCATCGCATTCCGTGTATTTAAGGAAATGATGGAAAAGAAATACGGCAAGGCTGAAGCAGCAAAGAGAATTTACGCTACCACAGATAAGGCAAGAGGATCTCTCAAAAATCTGGCTACCGAGGAAGGATATGAAACCTTTGTGGTTCCCGATGATGTAGGAGGACGTTTCTCCGTTCTTACTGCAGTAGGCTTACTTCCCATTGCAGTCAGCGGTGCAGATATCGATAAGCTGATGGAAGGTGCACAGGCAGGTCGTGAGGCAGCCCTCAATGCTCCTTTTGAAGATAACGATGCCGTGAAATATGCAGCTCTTCGTAATATTCTTCTGAGAAAAGGCAAACAGATCGAAATTCTTGCAAACTATGAACCCAGTGTTCATTATGTATCCGAATGGTGGAAACAGCTCTACGGCGAGAGCGAGGGCAAGGATCAGAAGGGTATCTTCCCTGCAAGCGTTGACCTTACCACAGATCTTCACTCCATGGGACAGTTTATTCAGGACGGTTCCAGGAACTTATTTGAAACCGTGATCAACATCGAGACCAGCAGAGAAGAGATCATTCTGCAGGAAGAGCCGGTAGATCTTGACGGTCTTAATTATCTGGCAGGAAAGAGTGTTGATTTTGTAAATAAGAGCGCCATGAACGGCACCATCTTAGCACATACCGATGGACAGGTTCCCAACCTTATGGTTAAGGTTCCCGAGGTAAACGAATTCTACTTAGGTGAATTGTTCTACTTCTTCGAGTTTGCCTGCGGTGTCAGCGGATATCTGCTTGGTGTGAATCCTTTCAACCAGCCCGGCGTGGAAAGCTACAAGAAGAACATGTTTGCACTTCTCGGAAAGCCCGGCTATGAGGCACAGA
>CAMEIH010000075.1 GCA_945917985.1 uncultured Clostridium sp.
ACCAGAGTGTAAGACTAAATTCAGCCCAAGGTGGAATTTACTTTTTTATTTAACGCTTTTTGTATAAAATATGGAATTTTCTTTACAATCAGCTTTGACTGTGCTATGCTTTAGATGTTGTAGCGTTATGCGCTGCAGTAACTTATATTTTTTATTTTTATCTGGAGGTATCTACGATGAAAGGTACAGTAAAGTGGTTCAACAACCAAAAAGGATACGGCTTCATCTCTGATGAATCAGGAAACGACGTATTCGTACACTACTCAGGATTAAACATGGAAGGTTTCAAGTCTCTTGAAGAAGGCGCTTCCGTAGAATTCGACGTAGTTAACGGAGAAAAAGGACCTCAGGCCGTAAACGTAACAAAGTTATAATTTCTCATAATTATAACACATTAATTCAGTAACACGATGTGCCTGTTCTTAAATATAAATGTTTCATTTTATTTAGAATTTGCTATTGTTTTAAGGAATTAAAAATGTAAAAGCGAACAGTAAAACTGTCCGCTTTTCTTTTTGTTCAAACGCTATCCGGCAGAGTATGACAACATTTCATTTTTATCTCTCCATATAGGTAAGCACTTCTTCAAATTTCATATTGCCACCGAACAGATCAAGGGCACTGCCGATGGTCACATCCACCTTGTTATTTCCAAGCTCTTTCAGTTTTTTGAGATCTTCAAAGGAATGAACCCCTCCTGCATAGGTAACGGGTATCTCACATTCTCTTCCAAGAAGCGCTGCCACTTCCTCCTCTATTCCTTTCGCTTTTCCCTCCACATCCACCGCATGGATCAGAAATTCATCGCAGCAGGAAGAAAGCTCATGAAGCGTTTTCCCATCTAAAACGACATCCGTATATTTCTGCCATCTGTCTGTTACAATATAATAAGTATCCTCTTTTTTGCGGCAGCTTAAGTCAAGCACCAGTCTCTTTTTTGAAACTGATTTTACCATCTCTCTCAGCCTGTCATAATGAAGCCTTCCGTTCTGAAATACATAGGAGGTCACAATCACATGACTTGCCCCCGCATCCAGATATTCCCCGGCATTGTCCGGTGTGATGCCACCGCCCACCATAAGTCCTCCCGGATATTCCTTGAGAGCTGACAATGCCTGCGCCCTTGTCTTTTCATAAAACTCACTGGATACCGGATTCAATAGAATAATATGTCCGCCTTGCAGTCCTTTATCCCGATATAATTTTGCAAAAAAAGCTGCAGACTGCTCCGATACAAAATTTTCCTTTGCGAGATTGCCCTCATCCAAAAGACTTCCGCCTACGATCTGTTTTACCTTGCCGTTATGAATGTCAATACAGGGTCTGAATTTCATATTTTTTCCTCATATTTCCAAATAATGAAATAATAATTATCTACTCGAATATTTTACCTCAAGGTGCACATAATAGCAACAGAACTGATTCTATGCAGTTCAGTTTAAAGTGATATAAGGAGGCTATTATGAAAAAATTTATTACAGTAGCCATGGTCCTGATGATGGTTTTTGCTTTTACCGCCTGCGGTACGAACAAAAACAAGAATAATGCAAACAACATGGCCGGAAACACTACAACGGAAAACGGTGTCACAAACGGCACCACCAATGGCACCACGAACGGTACAAATAACGCCGCCGGAACTAACAATACTGCCGGCACTGAAACTACCGATGGCATCAACAATACCACAAATGGCGTGAACAACGACAATCAGAACAATGCCACAACAGGTAACGGTACAGATAACAATGATTCTGTGCTTGACAATGCAGGAGATGCTGTAGGCAATGTAGTCGGCGGAGTAGCTGACGGTGTAAACGATGTTGTGGACGGTGTTGCAAACGGTGTAGATGACATCGTTGGTGATGGCGCAGACAATAACGGCACTGCTACCGATACCAACGGTAATCATAACAACACCACGGGTAATACAACAGGAAACACAACAAACTCGGCAAAGGCAACTGCCACGCCCAAAGCAAAATAACGCTGCGCATCAGTTTTATCGCAGCAAAAAGAGCTGCCCTTTTCCCAAAGAGCAGCTCTTATTTTGTTCTGTCAATACCTGCATTTATTTCTCCGCAATGGTGCCGTCCTGATATGCCTTAAGCAGATGTTCCAGCTGAACAATACTCTCCCTGAGCTCACGTCCGATATCAGTATCCGCTACCAGAATCCTGTCATAGGAATTCTCTACGACAGTTGTATCCGAGAAAATATCCGATTCATGCAAAATGGCAGCTTCCGTGGATTCAAAAGGCTCATGCGCTACCAGTCGCATGCCGTGTGAATTGGCAACCAGTGTATATCCCGCAATTCCCGTCTTGCTCTGGTAAGCCTTCGAAAAGCCTCCATCAATAATAAGAAGCTTTCCGCCGCATTTGATGGGAGACTCACCTTTCTTCAATTCTACCGGAACGTGACCGTTGATGATATGGGACTTCTCCGTATCAAGGCCAAATTCCACAAGAATTTTATTCAAAACTTCCTCATTGTCAAGAAGAGAATAATAACTGTTTTTTGTCTCCTTATGCGTTTCCTTGTCGGAAAGGAAATACCGTTCAAAGGTAGCCATCTTATCCTTGCCGAATACCGGAGAATTAGGACCTGCCCAGATATACCAGATCAGATCCTGCGCACGGTACATCTCTGACGGCGCATTCTTTGCATAATATCCCTTTCTGGCAAAGCTATCCAGCACATCGTATAATGCCTTTCCTTTATATTTCTTGCCATCCACATTGACTGATTTGAAATTTCCCTCCTCGTCAACCGGCACACATCCGTGATAGAGAAGATTGGAATTGTGGATCTTGTAAAGTCCTCCGTTGGAATACAGGAATCTGATATGTCGTTGCAGCTTCTCACATTTTAAGAAAGCCTGCCGAAGTCTTGCCATCACCTGTTCTTCCTCCGGTGTCAGATTGTAAGGATCGGAAGGATCAACCGTAGGGAACTCCACATCGGACATAACATACTCCTTATCTCCTATCCTCACGGTCTTCTTTTCATAATCAATTTTGTCAAGGAGAAGTCTGTCATCCATCTCAAATTCCGGATGCTTTTTGATGATCTGTCCCTCCAGCTTAAACTGAATGATGGCAATTGCCTTGTGTATCTTCATATCAAGGCTTAAGTCCTTGGTATCGTAATCTGTATTGTATTTGATGGCAAAGGTATCGCAGTTGACATCCTTGTACGTCTCAAGTGCAAAGGTGGCAAGCGGGATCAGATTGATTCCGTAACCGTCCTCCAGCGTATCAAGGCTTCCGTATCTTGCCGCTATCCGGAGCACCGTAGCAATGCAGGCAAGGTGTCCGCATGCTGCTCCCATCCAGACAATATCATGATTTCCCCACTGGATATCCACAGAATGATACTTCATCAGTGTATCCATGATCACATGGGGTCCCGGACCTCTGTCGTAAATATCACCTACAATATGGAGATGATCGATGACAAGTCTCTGGATCAGATTGCTCAAAGCAATGATAAAGTCAGGCGCCCGCCCAATCCTGATAATGGTATGGATAATCTCGTTGTAGTAGCCTTCCTTATCGGAAACCTCCGCTTTTTCTGTGATAAGCTCTTCTATAATATAGGCAAAATCTTTTGGAAGTGCCTTGCGCACTTTTGACCTTGTATACTTGGAAGCAACTGTCTTTGTAACCTGGACCAGTCTGTGAAGTGTAATCTTATACCAGTCCTCAATATTATCCTCTTCCTGGAGCACAAGATCCAGTTTCTCCTTGGGATAATAGATCAAAGTAGCCAGCGATTTCTTGTCCTTATTGCTCAAGGTATTTCCAAAAACTTCATCAATCTTACGTCTTACGGCACCGGAACCGTTTTTCAATACATGGTTAAACTGTTCATACTCCCCGTGAATATCTGTCAGGAAGTGTTCCGTGCCCTTTGGCAGGTTCAAAATCGCCTGCAAATTGATGATCTCCGTAGATGCCGCCGCAATATTAGGATACTGATGCGCCAGACTCTTTAGGTATTTCAGTTCCAATTCATTCATTTCGTTCATGCTGTTTATCATGTCCCCTTATGCGTTTATCACATCGCTCATATTGTAAAGTCCTGCCGGCTTTCCTTTGAGGAACTTGGCTGCCTGAATAGCGCCTTTTCCGAACACGGCCTTTGAATATGCACTGTGAGAGAAGGTAATGACCTCATCAGCTCCGGCAAAGATCACATCATGGTCACCCACAATGGTACCGCCTCTGACAGCCGAAAATCCAATCTCTTTCTTCGGTCTCTTCTCCCTTCTGCTACTTCTATCATACACATATTCATATTCATTATCAAGCACTTCATTAATAGCATCCCCAAGGGCAAGAGCTGTTCCGCTGGGTGCATCCACCTTCTGGTTGTGATGCTTTTCAACGATCTCAATGTCAAACCCTGCGGGAGCCAGAATTTCCGTGGCTTCCTTCAGAATTTTTAAAAGCATATTGATACCGAGAGACATATTGGCCGACCGTAAAATGGCTACTTTCTTTGATGCCTTCTCCACTTTGTCAAGCTGCTCCCCGGAAAGCCCCGTAGTGCAGAGCACGCAGGGAATCTGCTTTTTTACACAGTAATCAAGGAGTCCGTCTACCGCAGGGGCAGCGCTGAAGTCAATAATCACATCCGCAGCCACATCACACTCGTTGATATCGGTAAATACGGGAAAAGGATTTTTACCCTCATCAAAGGCATCAATGCCCGCTACCAGCGTGACATCCTCATCCTCTTTTATCAGGTTTGCAATGTTCTTTCCCATCTTTCCGTTGCAGCCATGCATAATCACGTTTGTCATAATCTTACATCCTTTTTCTTCTATATTAATATGGGGAATGACAGTTTTACTTTCCGCCTTATAAGATCCCGTATTCCTTCATTGCCTTTTCAAGCTTTGCGGCATTTTCCTCCTCCATCTCAGTGAGAGGCATATGAAGAGGTCCCACTTCCATACCCATCAGGTTTAAAGCCTTCTTTACAGGGATGGGATTTACCTCGCAGAACAGTGCGTTGCACAGAGGAATCGCACGAAGCTGCTCCGCACAGCTGCCTGCTACATCTCCTGCAAAAAACTTTTCACAGATCTCATGGGTCTGTCTGGGTGCCACGTTGGAAAGGACAGAAATAACGCCCTTGCCGCCCAGTGCGAGAAGCGGTGTGATCTGATCGTCATTTCCTGAGTAGAGATCTACCTTCCCGTCTGCAAGAGCCATCAATTTTACAATCTGGCTGATATTGCCGCTGGCCTCCTTGATGCCCACGATGTTTTCCACTTCCGTGCAGAGCTTCACTGCCGTTTCCGGGGCAATGTTGCAACCTGTACGGCTGGGTACATTGTAAAGAATACAGGGAACCTTGACAGAATCCGCAACCGTCTTAAAGTGCTTGAAAAGCCCGTTCTGGGTAGCCTTGTTGTAGTAAGGGGTAACAAGAAGCAGTCCGTCTACGCCATACTTTTCCGCTTCTGTGGAAAGGTAAACTGCAGTTTTCGTACAGTTAGAACCTGTTCCTGCAACCACGGGAATTCTTCCCGCAACCTTCTCCACACAGTACTTGATCACATCCAGATGTTCTTCATGTGTTAAGGTAGATGATTCTCCTGTGGTTCCGCAGACAATGATCGCATCTGTTCCGTTCGCAATCTGGAATTCGATCAGCTCTGCAAATTTCTCATAGTTTACTTCTCCGTTTTCCTTGAATGGTGTGACAATTGCAACACCTGCGCCTGTAAATACAGCCATACTATTCTCCTCCTTAAAATTCCGGGCTTTCATTATGAATCAGGAATAACGAGTTTCACAGAAAAGGTCTTCCTATGAAACAAAAAATCGATGCACAAATGGGCACCGACTTATCTCCTACGTCATCGGATAGCGCCCCATCAAAACTTGATGACAGTCATACAGCTCTTAACTGTATGCCCAAGAATCCGTCAGCAGTGTATCCGGATTCTTTCGGCGTTTTTTCCTTTCATTTTTCTTCCTATGTGCCTGCCACATCCAAAAAACTACTCATAAAACACGCAACCTCTATCTCGTTTATGAAATTATCTTGTTAAAATAAATCATAGCACCTTGCATGAACGCTGTCAATGCACAGATGCTATGATTATATGCTTACAATATTGCAAAAAATGCGGCTGGCCTGACAACCTTAGAATTCCCTACCAGCATTTAAACTTCAGGGTCTCGATTCTGGATACCTCATCTGCCAGCATGCAGATCTCATCATTTAAGGTAATGCCTGTCATGATGATATCGGTGTCCTCATCCCTTCCTTCCAGAAGATTTTTAAGATCATCCACCGTAATGATGTGATTGTCGATCAACCCGAGCACCTCATCAAGAATCAAAAGGTCGCACTCGCCTGTGGCAAGTACCTTTTTTGCAAAATTCAGGCCATTCTTGATATTGATGATCTCCTCATTTTTCTTTTCCTCGGAAAGCTCATCAAAATTCCCGTCACTCTTCTCAAAACGGAAAATCTTGATCTCAGGCTCCAGTCTTCTGATAAACTCAGAATCTCCAACGCCCTTTCCTTTCAGAAACTGAATGATTACTACCTTTTCACCGGCTGCTGCCAAAAGAACGGCTTTTCCAAGCGCCGCCGGAGATTTGCCATGTCCATCCCCACTGTAAATATGTATCAAACCCTGTTTCATAATCCACCTCATAATGAATGTCTTATGGACGATCAAAAGTCCTATAAGCCTGTTCCCTGAACTGTAAGGCTCATCATATCACAGAAGGTAAAAAAAAGCAACCTTCAGGCATGAAGGGGATCTTCCATCAGATTGTCAAGGAGCTCCAGCTTGCTTACCGATACCTCGTAAGCCACTCTCTTTTCCACCTGATCCTCGGAAAGCTTTTTCATATATTCTCTGCTCTGAATTCTTCCCCAGATCTCACATCTGGTTCCCACATGGAAATTGTTGGCATATCTGGCATTTCTTCCCCAGCAGATGCAGGGAATATAATCACTCTTCCCGTAGGGTCTGTTCACTGCCAGCAAAAGATCTGCGATTTCCCTTCCAAGGGGCGTCTTTCTGTAAATAGGTTCTTTACAAATATAGCCGTCAAGATAAATCTGATTTGTTTTAGAGCCTTCCGGGGTCTCATCCACAAACTCAATTTCCCTTGCAAATACGGAGAGTACCAGCTTATTTTTTCTCTCCTCATGTCTGTTATAGGAGCGGAACTGTCCGGTAACCATAATATTCTGTCCCCTGTAATCTGCCGTCACATCAATGAGACGTTCCGATACCATCACGGGAATCATATCATTTGAGTCACTGAGTCTTTCCACCTTTACATCTACCATGTAAAAGCCCTCTCCGAAAATTTCATGGCTGAATGAGAAATCACTCACGATCTCTCCCATGATTACCACCTGGTTGTTTTCAATTACCTTATCTGTCATTGCGATTCTCCTTCTTACACTTTAAGAATTTTTTCCTTGTATGTAATAAATTTATATCATCTTTTTTCCCAAATAAGAACTTTATTCCATCGCATAAAATCGACATTCTGACACTTTACAAGCAGCTTATGTTAGTGATATACTACGAAAAGTGTTTTAATAGGAAAGTATTTATTGTTTTTTGTTTTTATTGAGGAGATCATATTATGAGACAGAAAAGAGAAGACATAAGAAACATCGCTATTATCGCCCACGTTGATCACGGCAAGACAACTCTTGTGGATGAGCTGTTAAAGCAGAGCGGCGTATTCCGTGAAAATCAGGATGTTGCGGAACGTGTCATGGATTCGGGAGATATTGAAAGAGAGCGCGGAATTACCATTTTATCCAAGAATACCGCGGTAACTTACAAAAATACCAAAATCAATATCATTGACACTCCGGGACATGCAGACTTCGGCGGAGAAGTAGAGCGTGTTCTTAAGATGGTAAACGGTGTGGTTCTTGTAGTAGATGCCTTTGAAGGCGCCATGCCCCAGACAAAATTTGTTCTGCGAAAGGCATTGGAATTAAAGCTTCCCGTTATCGTCTGCATCAATAAGATCGACAGACCGGAAGCACGTCCCAAGGAAGTGATCGATGAAGTGCTTGAGCTTTTCATCGAACTTGACGCAAGTGAAGAACAGCTGGACTGCCCGTTTGTATTTGCCTCCGCAAAGACAGGTACCGCTTCTCTCGATATGGATACCCCGGGGACCAATATGATTCCCTTATTTGAGACAATCCTTGATTATATCCCTGCTCCCGAAGGTGACCCCGATGCCGGTACCCAGGTGCTGATCAGCACCATCGACTACAACGAATATGTGGGGCGTATCGGTGTTGGTAAGGTAGACAATGGTTCCGTTAAAGTGAATCAGGAAGTGGTCATTGTCAACCACCACGAACCTGACAAGCAGAAAAAAGTAAAGATCAGCAAGCTCTATGAATTTGACGGTTTAAATAAAGTAGAGGTTACAGAGGCAGGCATCGGATCCATCGTTGCCATCTCCGGCATTTCCGATATCCATATCGGAGATACCCTCTGCTCTCCCGACAATCCAACCCCCATTCCTTTCCAGAAGATCTCGGAACCTACCATTGCCATGCATTTTATTGTCAATGACTCGCCCCTTGCCGGTCAGGAAGGAAAATATGTGACGAGCCGCCATTTGCGTGACAGGCTGTTCCGCGAATTAAATACCGATGTTTCTCTTCGTGTGGAGGAAACCGATACAACAGAAGCCTTTAAAGTATCTGGAC
This sequence comes from uncultured Clostridium sp., assembly GCA_945917985.1. Classification (GTDB taxonomy): domain Bacteria; phylum Bacillota; class Clostridia; order Lachnospirales; family Lachnospiraceae; genus Suilimivivens. The sequence continues at coordinate 8,734 of CAMEIH010000075.1, forward strand.
GCGGAGAGCTTCATCTGTCTGTCCTGATTGAAAATATGCGCCGTGAAGGCTACGAATTTGCAGTCAGCAAGGCTGAGGTTCTCTATAAAACAGATGAAAACGGCAAGAAGCTGGAACCCATGGAGCTTTGCTATATCGATGTTCCCGAAGAGTTTTCCGGTTCCATCATCGAAAAACTGAGCCAGCGTAAAGGGGAACTGATCAGTATGGGAACCGCTTCCGGAGGTTACACCCGTCTGGAATTCTCCATTCCTTCAAGAGGTCTGATCGGTTACCGCGGTGAATTCTTAACAGACACCAAGGGCAACGGTATCATGAACAGTGTATTCGACGGCTACGGTCCCTATAAGGGAGATATCCAGTACCGTAAGCAGGGTTCCCTGATTGCTTTTGAAGCGGGAGAAGCCATCACCTACGGTCTTTACAATGCCCAGGAGAGAGGTACTCTCTTCATTGGTCCCGGCGAAAAAGTCTACTCCGGTATGGTGGTTGGACAGAATGGCCGCGGCGAGGACATTGAGCTGAATGTCTGCAAGAAGAAACAGCTCACCAATACCCGTTCCTCCAGTGCCGATGAAGCCTTAAGACTGACACCACCCAAGATCTTAAGTTTGGAACAGGCTCTCGATTTCATCGATACGGATGAGCTTTTGGAGGTTACTCCCAAGTCTCTCAGGATCAGAAAGAAGATCCTCGATCCCACCATGAGAAAGAGAGCTGCCATGAGAGCCGCTTCTCTTGCACAGAATTCATAAAAATAACAGAGTTCATCGTGAAACACGATCGGGCATGGAAAAAGCCTGCGAAGGATTATCCCTCGCAGGCTTTCTGTTTGATCCGTTTTCTTTTTACTGTTCTCTGAAGGTTATCTTTCCGGTAGCTGCATCCATATCCTCTATGATTGCCAGCGATTCCAGGTGATAGCCAAGATTTCTGATAATTCGTCCTCCTGACTGGAAGCCCTTCTCAATCACGATGCCGATTCCCTCAACAGTGGCCCCTGCCTGACCGATAATGGAGATGAGGCCCTGCAGCGCACAGCCGTTTGCCAGAAAATCGTCGATGATCAGCACATGATCCTCAGGATTTAAAAATTTCTGGGAAACGATTACCTGGTTTTTGCACTTGTGCGTAAAGGATTCGATCTCGGCAACATACATCTCTCCTTCGATGTTAATGCTCTTTGATTTCTTTGCAAAGACCACCGGCACATCAAAATATTCCGCCACAATACAGGCAATTCCGATTCCTGATGCTTCAATGGTCAAAATCTTATTGATGGGGGCATCTGCAAAACGCCTCTTAAACTCCTCTCCGATCTGTCTGAAAAGTGAAATGTCCATCTGATGATTCAGAAAGCTGTCGACTTTCAGTACATTTCCTTCCTTCACGATACCGTCTTTTTGAATCCGTTCCTCTAAAAAGTTCATTTTCTTTTTCTCCGATTGTTTCATTTATTTTGTGAATTGTAAGCTACAATTACTTTACGATATATGAAGCACAAGCGTTGCGATCCTGAAATAGATCAAAAGTGACAATGCATCCACTATGGTTGTGATAAACGGGCTCGCCATGACAGCCGGGTCAAAGCCGATCTTCTTAGCCAGCATCGGCAAAATACAGCCAACGATCTTGGCAATCAGCACTGCTGCCATCAGAGTCAGACACACAACTGCTGCCACCGGAATGGTCACTCTGTCAAAGATAAGCAATTTTGCGAAATTGGCAGCTGCCAGCGTCAGTCCGCACAAAA
>CAMEIH010000076.1 GCA_945917985.1 uncultured Clostridium sp.
GGTGTTTCTGCGTCGTATTGCGCGAACCCTCATAGGCAGTGTTGCACTCCACCACAGTTCCATCTGTGTACTCTATCATGGGTTTCCAAAATTCCGGTCTCAGGAAGTTCTGATTTCCCTCCTCTCCCGAATGAAGTTTTACAGCCACCTTGCCGGACAGTTCCTTTCCTGCAAGTTGATACATTTCCACTACCTTTTCAGGAGTGATTTCTCTGGAAAAAAATACTTTTGATGCCATTCTCTGTTCTTCCTTTCGTTACACTTTTATTTACTGTAGTTGATTTATTCCGCCTAATGCCGCAAACATTTCTATTGCTGTTTCTATTATTGTATCATTAAAATCATATTCTGTGGTATGTATTTGCGGATATTTTTCCCCATTTTAAAATAAAAAACCTTCCCCGTACTCCACTTCAGTCAGGGAAGGTTTCTCACTTCTTATCATTTATCAATCTGTCTGTTATACATAAAGCAGTTATTGCACTAAGCCCCTGTAATATCAAGTGCATGCATGTAGGCATCGGAACCGCGCGCACAGGTCACGGTAAGCTTCTTACCACTGACAATCACCTTACAGCCGGTAACGCTCTTTACTGCATCCAGCTTCAGCTCCATAGTGCCGTATTTTGTATCAAGATAAAGAAGGCTTTCTGTGGACTTGCTTCCAACTGTTCCGCTTACCGTTGCCGGAGAAGAGGTATCAATAGACACCGGCAAAGAGCTTTCTTTCACCCCTACAATATCAACGGCATGCAGATAGGCATCTGATCCATGATAGAAAGAAACTGTCAGTTTACTACCCGGTGTGAGGATCATACCGTTTCTGGAATCCGTGTTCTTCTCAATCACAAACTGCATTTCTCCGTCTTTTGTGGATAAATATAAAAGGTCTTCTTTCGTGCTTTTGGCTACGGTTCCCGTAACGGAACCTGTTGCTGCTTTTCGGTTTACAGAATCCGCAGGCGCCGGTGTCAGTGATGTGTCTACCGAGGATACAGTTGCCGCTCCGTCAGAAATGCTGATTGCATGCATGTAGGCATCGGAACCGCGCGCACAAACGATGCTGTAATTCTTATCTGCCACCAACATAGAGCATCCACTCATATTGGTAGTAGAATCCAGCTTAATCTCCATCTCTCCCTGGGGTGTAATGAAACGAAGAATATCACCCTCACTCTTTTCGCTTATTTTTCCTGTCACGGTGGCCGTTGTCGAATTATCAATTGTTACGGTAGGTGCCTGTGCTTCGCTGCTGATCTTAACTGCATGCAGATAACCATCGGAGCCGTGCGATACGGAAACACTGATATGCTTACCCGGAAGCAAAATCTTACAGGCACTGGTATCCGTTCCGCTGTCCAGCTTGATCTCCATATTACCTTCCTTGGTGCTGAGCTTTAACAAATCAGATGATGTGCCGGAAAGAATTGTCCCCTGCACGGTCGCGATTACCTCAGCTGCCTGCACCTTAAGCTTGTTTGACGGTATCAACACCATTCCCAAAATAAGGCAAACCATCATACATATTTTTGCAATCTTATGTCCTTTCATCTCATTCCTCCATGAAATATCATACCCGAAAAAATTTTCTGTGATCAAAAAAAATTTTTTAATACGTTATGCAATTTCATCATACAATATTTATGGTACAAAAGCAATGTGAATTCTATATTTAGTATCTGTCTACTTTACTTTCTTCACCTTCTCAACAGTTCCGTCCGGTCTCTGGATCGTCATATTTTCAAGCTGCCCTCGCAAATTTCCCCTGACACTCTCGATATATTTCTGCCGCAGTTCTTTCTGCTCCTCTTTTTCTTCTTCTGTCAGTCCTTCTGCCTGAGATTTATGATACAGCTCATTGATTCTTTTAATTATCTCATCCATTGTCATAATACTGTTCTCCTGGTATTAATTGTTTTTATCCATATTGCCGGATAAACCATTTTATTTACAGCAGCGCCTGATAGATTTCTCTCTTCCCCACACCTCTGTCAGCCGCCACCAGTTTCATGGCGCTTTTTCTGTCAATCCCCTGCCCCTCATAGTAAGCCATATGCTCCTCTATACTCATTTCTTCCCATCTGGCCAGCTCATTTTGCCTGATCTCTTCTCTGCTTTTTCCCTGGAGGACAAGTACATATTCCCCCTTCGGCTCATTCTCCTCATAATAACGGATAGCATGTTCCAGCGTGGTTGGCATGACCGTCTCAAATTTCTTGGTAAGCTCCCGGCAAAGAGTAATCTTTCTTTGTCCCACAGTGTCATACAGCTCCTGCAACGTGCGTTTTAAATGATGAGGCGCTTCATAAAGAATAATGGTTCTGGTCTCTTCTTTCAATTCTTCCAATATCAGTTTCTTTTCCTTTTTCTCGGAAGGAAGAAAGCCCTCAAAGCAAAATCTTCTGGTGGAAAGTCCTGACAGAGTAAGCGCCGTAATGCAGGCACAGCACCCGGGAAGAGAAGTTACAGGAATACCTGCCTCATGGCACTTGGCAACCAGAACTTCTCCGGGATCGGAAATCGCCGGTGTACCGGCATCCGTGATCAATGCAATATTTTTCCCGCTTAAAAGCTGCGAAACCAGCTGATCGGCTTTTTCCACCTTATTGTATTCATGATAACTGGTCATGGACGTTCTGATCTCAAAGTGATTTAACAGCTTAATGCTGTTTCTGGTATCCTCCGCCGCAATCACATCTACTTCCCGCAGGGTATCAATGACCCTCTGCGTCATATCACTTAAATTTCCTATGGGTGTCGCACATAAGTAGAGCGTTCCTGTCATTTTCTTTCCTCTTCTTCCTTAATATCCGTATATATCATAAATCTCGTCCGTATAAACTCCCGGCTCCTTATACACGATCAACGGCTTCTCCACCGTCATTCTGGGTTTCCCTCCCCGGTTTGCCTCTATCAGTACCATGTTGGGATCTTTATCCACAAAAGGATACACCAGCTTCATCCGCTTAGGTTCCAGCTTATATTCTCGGAGCAGCACAATAATATCTGTAAGACGGAAAGGTCTGTGCACCATAAAGAAATTTCCTCCCGGCTTCAGCAGTCTGGCACTCTGGCTGATCACATCCTCCAGGGTACACAGCAATTCATGCCTTGCAATTGCCTTTGGAGCATTGGGATTTGTCAAACCATGATGCTCTGTCATGTAGGGAGGGTTACAGGTTACAACATCAAAGGAAGCAGCGCCAAAAAGGCTCACCGCTTCCTTAATATCTCCATTTACAATTGTTATCTTGCTCTCCAGACCGTTCAGTTTTACGCTTCGGGCTGCCATATCTGCACTTTCCGCCTGGATTTCCAGCCCGGTCAAATGAGACGCCTTTGTTTTTGCTTCCATCAAAAGAGGGATAATACCCGTACCGGTACCGAGATCGAGAACCCGGTCTCCTTCTCCTGCCCTTGCAAATCCCGATAAAAGAACGGCATCCATGCCAAAACAGAAACGATTTGGGTCCTGAATGATCTTATAATGATTTCTCTGCAGATCATCCACTCTCTCATTTTCCTTAAGAAGTACATCAGTTGTCATCTAATTTTGACTTTCCTTCCTCTTTCTCCAGCTTTTCGAGCTCTTTCAGCTCTTCATCCTGAACCTCTACCTTATTATTTCTGTGTTTTCTCTTGAAGCGCAGCTGCTCTACCTTGTATTCCTTGATTTCCTTCTCATCATCAACATCTACAATGACTTTTACCAGCTGACGAAGTACATTGACACTGGAAACCTCACCCTTAAGTCCGTCATCTGTGGTCACATGATCACCCACATTCGGAAGTCTTCTGTTCAATTCCTCATAGGTTTCTTCCTCATGCTTCAGACAACACATCAGTCTTCCGCAGACACCTGAAATCTTTGTGGGATTTAAGGAAAGATTCTGTTCCTTGGCCATCTTAATAGATACAGGAACAAACTCGGATAAATGGCTGTGACAGCAAAGCTCTCTTCCGCATATACCGATTCCGCCGAGAATCTTTGTCTCATCTCTTACACCAATCTGGCGAAGCTCTATCCTTGTCTTAAATACCGATGCCAGATCTTTTACCAGTTCCCTGAAATCAATCCTTCCGTCTGCAGTAAAATAAAACAGTACCTTATTGTTGTCAAAGGTATATTCCGCATCGATCAGTTTCATTTCAAGACCATGCTTCTTGATCTTCTCAAGACAGATCTTAAAGGCATCCTTTTCCTTCAGTTTATTGTTTGCTTCCTGCTCATCATCTCTTTCTGTTGCGATACGAAGCACCGGCTTTAAAGGCTGAATCACTTTACTGTCTTCTACCTCTCTTGGATTTCCCACTACGGTGCCATACTCAATTCCCCTCGCTGTTTCAACAATTACATGATCATTTCTTTTAATATTTAATTTGCCGGGATCAAAAAAATAAATTTTACCCGCGGTTCTGAAACGTACGCCAATTACTTTTGTCATAAATCTATCAACCTCACTAATTTTCTTTAATGGTAAGCAGCAAGAGTTCCATTGTCAGTTCGAAATTCACATTGGCATTTAATCTCTGCTTGGATTTCTCCAATGCGTCAATAATCTTTTCAATACCTTCGTAGGTACTCTTATCGGCCACCTTTCTAATATACTGTACTTCCTCCCTGAAAATCAAGTGGTTGGCATCGTGAGTAGCTTTAAATAACAGCATGTCCCGATACCAGATGGAGAAAATATCCAGATAATCATTGACATCAAACTTATATTCATTAATCTTCTTAATGGCAGCAACAATCTCGTTGATTTCCATATCGTTGATGTTTCTGAGCAATGCAAGTGCTTCTTCCTTTACCTTATCAAATTCCTCACTTTTGGCAAGAAGTCTCGCTTTCCCCACATTACCTCTGGCAAATGCCACACAGATATCTGCTTTGTAGTCGGGAATCTCCATGGTTTCCATCAAGAATTGCTTCAGCTGTTCGTCCTTTACCGGTTTCATGTTAAGAAGCACACACCGGCTTTGAATGGTGGGAAGCAATGCACTCACATTGGAAGTGAGAATCAGGATCACAGCATACTCCGGAGGCTCCTCCAATGTCTTAAGCAGTGCATTCTGTGCCTGCACTGTCATTTTTTCTCCCTCATTCATGATATAAATCTTCTTTGGACCACTGTAAGGCTTAATTGCCATATCACCGTTGATCTGGGAACGGATGTCATCAACACTGATCGTATTGGGCTTTTCATGCGTAATAAAAATAATGTCCGGATGGTTACCACTCAACGCCTGCTTGCAGGAGTGACATTCCTGACATGGTTCCACGTCCTGTCCATCCGTTTGAAGATTTTCACACTGTAATGCCATAGCAAAGGTTTTTGCAATAAATTCTTTGCCGGAGCTTCGTTCTCCATTAATAATGTAAGCATGAGAAACTTTATTTAAACGGATAGCATTCTGAAGATGCTCTTTTAACTGTTCCTGACCTACGATGTCCTTAAATCTGCTCATCGTCAATCCCCCTTATGTCAAAATATCGAGTAAAAGACCCCTAATCTCTCCTATCTTAGCCAGAATTGCGAGATGATCCTGTTCATCTTTCATCAACTCCTGCGCCAGTTCATCCAGATTTTCGTCCACTAAACGTATAATCCCGTATACTCTGTGACGCCCTTTTCTGTCCAAAAAGTTTTCACGACTGAAAGAGTGGGAACGATTCACAATCTCGTTCATAAAATCCTTGATCAATCCCCGGTATCTCTTCATGTCTCTCACGTCGCGCTTCTTGGCAAGCTTGTCCCCCTGCATGGTAATTTCCTCCATCAGAGTAGTCAGTCTTGCCTGCAGCTCCTGCTCCTCCACATGACTAATCAACGTGAACTTAAATGTTCCGTCTGTCTCCCTTACGGGTGCAGCTGCTTCCGTCTGGGTAACCTGATTTACCTGATTTACTTTTATATCCATATCGGTTACCCTCCCTTTTCAGTGTAACAGATATTCCTCTATTTCTGAAAGACATTTTTCCAGATTTTCATTGGAAAATCTTAGTGTAATATCTGCTTCTTTTATTTTCTCCTCCGAGAAATCCTCCGCATCTGCCAGATATCTTCTGCAAAGCTCCTCATATTTGGGATTTTCCTGTCTTCTCTCCCTGTCAAGAGCGCGCTGCAGCCTTATTCCGTCATCTACCTCCAATAATATAGGCAGTACTTTTGCCTTTCCAAAATATTCTCTGGTTTTCAAATAGGATTCCAATGTCCCTATAATAATGTAATTATTATTTTCCAGATCTATATTCCCATCATCTACCGTAAAATATCTCCACAGGCCATGATATGTATGGTAGGCACGGTCTTCAATCACTTTGCCCTGTGCCTTTAGATTTTCAAATCCGCTCTCATCCGTAAAAAAATACTCTTCACCTTCGGTTTCTCCCGCCCGGATCGGCCTCGTCGTATAGGGAACAATTTTTTTTAATTGCAAAAAAGGATTCTTCAGCAATTGCTTATATACAGTGTCCTTCCCTGTAGAGCTTTTCCCCATTAAGTATACCATTTTTCCCATGCAAATTAAACCTCTACTACTCGAATCATATTGGTCTTACCGGAAACGCCGAGAGGTACTCCCGCAGTGAGCACTACTCTGTCACCTTTTTTAATATACCCTGCTTCTTCTGCTGCATGGACAGCTTCTTCAAACAGATCATCAGCCGTACTTTCCCTTGCTATCCACATGGGAGTAACACCCCAGGTCAAATTCAGCTGTCTGCAGATTCTGGGACTTACACTGCAGGCAATAATGGGACACTTAGGCTTATATCTTGCAATCATGCCTGCGGTAAAACCGGAGATCGTAACCGTGATGATTGCTGCAGCCTTTAAATCCATGGCAGTTGTACAAGTAGCATGGGAAATCGCAGTAGTAATGTCAAAATGATCGATTTCCTTTCTGCGTTTCATACGTCTGTTATAATCGATATCTTCTTCTGTGCGTTCTGCAATCCTTGCCATTGTTTTCACTGCTTCTACCGGATAGAGTCCTGCTGCACTTTCTCCGGAAAGCATAATAGCCGTAGTGCCATCATAAATGGCGTTGGCAATATCTGTAGCTTCTGCTCTTGTAGGTCTCGGATTTTTGATCATGGATTCCAGCATCTGAGTAGCCGTAATCACGTGTTTCCCGAGCACCTCTGCCATTTTGATCATCCGCTTCTGGACAACAGGTACATCCTCCATAGGGATTTCCACACCCATATCTCCACGTGCCACCATAATGCCGTCAGAAGCCTCAAGTATTTCTTCCAGATTACGAATACCCTGCATGTTCTCAATCTTTGCAATGATCCTCATATGGCTTCCGTGCTCTTCGATAATCTTACGAACCTCCAGAATATCTTCCTTACATCTGACAAAAGATGCAGCCAGAAAATCAAATCCCATATCACAGCCGAACATGATATCGCTTCTGTCCACATCGCTGATATATGGCATAGACAAAATTGCACCCGGAACATTGACACCTTTATGATTGGATATAGGTCCTCCATTAATCACTTTACATATTATATCGGTCTCATTGATGTCTTCCACAACCATTTCGATCAATCCGTCATCAATTAATATGGTGGTTCCCACAGAAATATCATTTTTCAGATTTTTATAAGTAATCGTTACCTTTTCATTATTTCCGATAATTTCATCTGTTGTGAGAATAAACTTCTGTCCGGCCTGCAGTTCTGCTTTGCCACCCTCAATATCCTTCAAACGGATTTCGGGTCCCTTTGTGTCAAGCAGGGTTGCTATGGGTAGTCCCAGTTCATTACTTACTTTGATGACTCTGTCAAATTTTACCTTATGTTCCTCGTGGGTTCCATGGGAAAAATTGAAACGGGCAACATTCATTCCCGCCAACATCAATTCTCTTAATTTTTCTTCACTTTCACTTGCCGGACCAATGGTACAGATAATCTTTGTCTTTCTCATATAGCTGTTAACCTCTCTTTCATGCTGTTCACACCGTCATACACTCTCTCGTCTCTCATGAATGACTTTAAGATAATATCCTTTCTTTGCTCCATCTCTTTCAATGCCTTGAACAACATAGCCATTGTCAAGATAAGCCTCTATCATTGGTATGATTTTTTCATCAACCTTTTCCCCCGGTACCAAAAGCGGTATTCCGGGTGGATACAAATTCACAAATTCCGACACGATCCGCCCTTTAGCCTCACAAAGCAACACAGATTCCTCTTCCGCCATATAGGCATCGCTTATTTTTAATACAACGTCAGGCTGAAAATGGCAATACTCAGGAAATTGTGTCTTTTCTTCCTTTGTATTCTTCTCCGTATTTGTAAGCAGTTTGTCCGTTTCTGACAAAGCCTTCCAAAGCCGATCAAAGCCTTCTTTCCTGTCCATCATGGAAAGTATGGCTATCACATAATCGGAAGCACACATTTCCATCTGTAGATGATAGGTTTCTCGTAGTACATCATATAACTGCTGTCCTGTAAATTCTGATCCTCTCACTGAAATTAAAAGCCGACCAGGCTCCTCTGTTCCCTGGAAAAATATCTTACTGATATCATGCCCGTTTATTCCCCTCTCCAACATGGAAGGGTATATTTTTATTTTTTTCAGTTCTTTGGCTCTCTCTGACAATTCTTTTCTGAAAATAAGCAGTTGTTCTAATCTTTCTTGTCCTTCTCTTTTCACAAAATCCATACAGCTATCTATTCCCGCCATCAACACATAGGAAGGACTGCTGGATTGATAGATTCTTAAGTATTTTTTTACAGTTTCAAGGCTAACCAGTAAACTGTTGTAATGCAAAAGTGCTGTCTGTGTGGGTGCCGGCAATGTCTTATGAGTGCTGTGAATAACAAGATCTGCACCTTCTGAAACTGCATTTTCCGGAAAAGCAGGATGAAATCCAAAATGAGCTCCATGCGCCTGATCGACAATTACAGGTATTCCATAACTGTGGGCAATTTTTACAATGCCTCTCACATCAGAAAGTATACCGTCATAGGTAGGCGATGTGACAACAATACCTGCAATCAGCTTTCCTGCCTGCTCATCTGAAATTCCTTCCCTTAAAATAATTTCCTGTATTTTATCTTCTACCTGCTGCGCTGTAATACCATCCGAAATTCCAAATTCTTCAATCATTTTGGGATAAATATATTCTGTCTCCAAATGATTTAAAAAAGCACCATGATATACCGCTTTATGACAATTTCTTGCCATAATCAGCTTTTTTCCCCTGTCCGACAAGGCAGCGATTGAAGTCAGAATTCCAACTGTACTCCCGTTTATCAGATAAAAAGTTTCTTTGGAATGATAAAGCGAAGCCGCTTTTTCCTGCGCATTCTTTATGATGCCCTCTGCCTGATGAAGATTGTCAAAGCCATCTATCTCGGTAATGTCAATCTTATACATTTCCGAAAGAAAACCACTGTCCGGATTTCTCTTATGTCCCGGCATATGGAAAGGATAAAAATCACTTTCCCCATATGTCTTTAATTCTTCAAAAAGATTTCTCTTCATTTAGCAATTTCCATTCTTGTTTTCCCAGAACCTCTGCGAAGCTTTAACGTTTCAAGCAGAGAACAGTATTTGTCTGCAGCTGTCACAATCCATGCCTCACGGCAGGCCGGAGGGACAATAGTAAGCGGCCACATATGTTTTTTTATAATATCTTTTTCTCTATCCGAAAGACCATATTCCTTCTGTGCATTTTTAAGCGCAATGCCGGGGTGATAAAAACCATGAAGTCTCTGATAATTATCTCTGTATTTATCATGCCAGTCATACAAAAAATAATCGTGCAAAAGCGCCCCTCTGATCAATTCACGCTCATTACAGTTAACTCTCAAAAGCTTACTGATCTTAATACTCTGATCTGCCACATCCATACAATGCCTGTACACCGGAATAGATCCATGTTGAATATAGTTTCTTGTGCTGCGAAAGTTTTCAGAAGCAATAATATCAGAAGCATATTCCTTCAAAAGTCTATGAAATTCTTTTCTCTCTTCATATTGTCTTCTATATCTATCTAAATTCTTTTGACGTTTTAACTTATAATCTTTCACTTTTCCCTCATTAACAGCTACACTATATTTTACCCTCAATTATGTATTCTACCATATAAAACGAAATAAATGCATAAAAACATGCCAATCTATTAAAAATTAACACATTATTTACTTTTTATTAAAATAAAAAATCCTTACAAGACACTTTTCGTATCTGTAAGGATGTCTATCTGGCTTTTGTAGAAAATAAAAATGCCCAGAACCGGAATCGAACCAGTGACACGAGGATTTTCAGTCCTCTGCTCTACCAACTGAGCTATCTGGGCATTTAGTAGCGGGGACAGGATTTGAACCTATGACCTTCGGGTTATGAGCCCGACGAGCTTCCAGACTGCTCCACCCCGCGTTATTTAATTAGTTGCCTTTCGGCTAATGGGTGGAGGTGGATTCGAACCACCGAAGCAATTTGCAGCAGATTTACAGTCT
>CAMEIH010000077.1 GCA_945917985.1 uncultured Clostridium sp.
TTTCCGGCGGATTTTTCAGCGGAAACGGTTTCCTGTACGGGGAGAGCGGGGAACTGATTTATGAGGGGACTTTCCAGAACGGTCTGTATCACGGGAATGGCGTTCTTTATTATGAGGATGGTGACCGCAAATATGAGGGAGAATTTGTAATGGGAAAACCCCAGGGTACGGGTACACTTTTTACCGGCGCAGGAAGACCGTATTATACGGGAATTGTTGCAAATGGTGATATTGCCTATGAGTCATTGGTTTCCCTTTCCCTGCAGAATATTGAAGAGATGTTTTATGAAGAACCGACCGTTTATTACACATTGGACAGCACCTGTTATGTGTATGAAACTGCCCAGGTGGCACTTGAGCTGGATTGCATTGTAAGAATTGTAACAAATAAGATACTGGAGAATGAAAATGATTCTGGCGTGAACGAAGGCGATGGGTGGTATCTGCCGGAGGAAGCGGGTGATGCGGTCATACTGGATAATTCACAGAGTGATGAGTCGGGCTCATCCTCCGAACCGGGGGACAGTACATCGGAGACAGATGAGAATCAGGAAAACGCAGCATTAATTGCCTCCCTGAATACGCTGGTGGACAAAATAAATGCTGCCCAGGAGGAAGCGGTTGATGAAGATATGCCGACAGAGTTTATTACAGAGGAACAGAAAATTTACTATTATGTGAATAACTCCGAATGGGTTGCAGAAAGCGATATGGACAAGGGAAGTGTCAAGGTAGAAGGGGTTACGGTATACAGGGAGGAATTGACAAATCCTTTTAAGAATGACAAGGAATTTATCGCAGCAAACGGTGTCACTGAGCTTATGGATTGTATCGCAATCGAAAAAATCAGAAAGAGAACTCCTACCGCATTCAGTAATATCACATTTGAAGAGGTAAGCAGGAATTATCGCTATACCTATGTAAAAAATATCAATTATGCCCAGGCAATATATGAAGAATTGATTGATACGGAGGATTTTTCTTATCAGTTGTGTTATCAGATAGATGACGCCGGAAAGCTTTATTATTACAAGGTATCCGGTATCCAGTAGAGCGATTTCGAAGAAGAAGAGGTGTGAAAATGGGAGACTTTAGCGTAATTTCAGAAGTAAGTAATGCAATACTGAAGACGATGAGAGACAATCTATGTCCCGAACTGGTTCAGTCACCGGAAGCGATTGCACTTACAGTACCGACCGACAAAAATGCGGATTTCCAATTAGGCCTATATCTGTATGATATTCAGGAAATGAGGGAATATCGGCAGACAGAATATGTAAGGATCAATCATTCCCAGAGAAGACTGCCACCCAAACCCTTAAATCTGTATTATGCTCTTTATATCAATGCCAAGTCACAGATGACGGTGGACGCGGAAAATGAGCAGAGGATTCTTGGAAGAGTCATGCAGATATTGATGGATCATCCGATTTTGCCTGAGAATATCACAGATGAAGATGAAATGGGATTAACAATTACTTTTCAGACGATGAGCTTTGAGGATAAGAGTAAGCTGTGGTCAGTGTTATCTACACCATATCAGCTGGCCGTATATTTCTCTGTATCACCGGTAATGTTGTCATCACGTAAGATCAGCAGCTATACAAGAGTTGTGGATGCAGATTTCGGTACGGAGCAGATAAGGGGAGGAAGAGGATGATAAGACACAAGCTATCCTTTGCGCTTCGGCTGATTGATGATTTTACCGGAAGAAAAATCGGTAAGACAGCATGTACTTTTCAAACGGATGGACGTTTTATTTCCACAATTTACAAGGAGGAAGGTCTATATCTTTTTTTGGAACCAATGGAATGCCCCTGTAATTTACAGATCGAGGCACAAGACTATTTCCCGGGAATGGTTCTGATTGATCAGAGGGATTTGGACCCGACGTACCCTGTGGTGGACGTAAGACTTTATCATAAACCAGGCGGTCAATTTCCATACAGATGCAGCTTATGCTGTGGAAGAGTGGAGCCGCCGCAGGCCGGAAAGCCATTCATGGTATACGGGGTCAGCAGTGTGGACAGCGGATATGTGCTGAAAGCAGTAAAAGATATGGATTCCGTTTCTATGTTAGAACTGACCGGTTATCACAAAGAAAAATTACCCGGACGAGTATTCGGCCTGGGGAATGGAAAAGACCTGGAAGTATTTGTGATCACGGAGAAATCCGGAATCAATGATTATCTGACAAGCGGGAAACTGAAGAAGAAGCACCAAAAGGGTGATAAGCTTCTGCGGGTATACCGGACTTATGCGGACGGCGATGGCAATTATGTAATGCCCGTGGCAGAAGGGACAGAGGATCAGATTACGGTTATACCAAAATCGCGGATACTTAGGGCAGAAAGGAGTCATTATGTCAATGCTGGTTACTAATGGTGCTACGTTGATGTGCAGTTTTGGAATGGCACCGTCTACCTTAGCAGTTTTGCCGGCTTCCAGAGTTTTTTCCGGCACACCGGCTGCTAATATCGGTGACTGCATTCCGAACACGAACATTCTGCCTTTTGGAATGTGTTCGTCATTAGCAAATCCGTCTGTAGCTTCAGCTACCAGCGCAGCGATGGGTGTACTAACACCTCAGCCCTGTACTCCTGTTATAGCGGGTACCTGGCTGCCCGGTTCTCCGACTGTAATGATCGGAGGCAAACCGGCTGTGAACCAGACTTGCAAATGTATGTGTGCCTATGCGGGGGTAATACAGATTACAAATCCCGGGCAGACCAAAGCAATGGTTCCATAACAAGTAACATAATAATTTTAAAATCTTTTTAAAGGAGGAATTAAAAATGGCAGAGTATTTATCTCCCGGAGTATATGTGGAGGAATTTGAATCAGGCTTAAGACCGATGGAAGGTGTGGGAACATCTACAGCCGGATTCGTGGGAATGGCAGAAAAGGGCAATGTGATCGGCACACCGGAATTTGTTTCCAGTTTTGCTGATTTTACACGCAAATTTGGTGGTTATCTGTCTGAAAACACACATGGTGAATATCGTTACCTCGCGTACAGCGTAGAACAGTTCTTCGCGAACGGAGGAACAAGATGTTATGTAATGAGAGTTGTTCCCGCAGATGCAAAGAGTGCTTCCTTAAAACTCGGTACGGTATCCTTTGCAGCAAAGAATCCGGGTAAGTGGGGAAATGAAGTTACAATTACGGCTACTCCTGCTACCAAGGGGAAAGCAGCTGTACTGGAAACAATAGACGGGGCAGACGGTGTTAAGACTTACACATTGTCTAACGCAAGCGGATTTGCAGCAGGTGATACAGTTGCAGCAGTAGTAAACGGAAAAGCAGTTGCTTACACAAAGGTTGCAAGCGTTCAGGATGACAAGATCACCTTTACATCAGCCTTAAAAGAAGATATGGTGGACAAGAATGTGGTTCCCAAAAAGCAGCTTATCACATGCGAATGCGATCTTGAAATTCGTTACAAGGACACCATTGAAGTATATGAGAAGGTATCCTTAAACGCTGAAAGCACAAACTTCATCGGCAAAGCAATTTCCAGATCCCAGATAGTGGATGTAGAAGCTACGGAGCCTGCTGAAGCAGTTGCAGTTTATTCTATCTTCACTGACAAGGCCGACAGTCAGAAAGCGATCGTGCGTCTTGCAGGCGGTGAAGATGGCGGCAAGAAGGGCATTACGGATGATATCTTTATGGGTGTTGACAATGGACCCGGCAAGAGAACCGGTCTTGCATCCTTCATTGAGCTCAACAATGTGAGCATTATGGCAATCCCCGGTGTTACAAGTCCCGCTGTACAGCTTGCACTCTGCGCACAGTGTGCAAACCTTGGAAGCCGTTTTGCAGTACTGGATCTGCCCTTGAATGTCACAAAGTCACAGGATGCTCTGGCTTGCAGAGAAAAGATTGATTCCGACTATGCGGCTATGTATCATCCCTGGATTCAGATTTATGATTCCTTAAACAAGAAACCCGCATATATTCCTCCTTCAGGAGCTGTCTGCGGTATCTATGCAAGAACTGATTCCGAGAGAGGTGTACATAAAGCTCCGGCCAACGAAGTGATCTATAATGCAATTGGACTCAGCTGTCTGTACAATAAGGCAGAGCAGGATATCTTAAATCCGGCAGGCGTAAACCTGATTCGTGCACTTCCGGGACAGGGAATCCGCGTATGGGGCGCAAGAACATGTTCTTCTAACACGTTATGGAAATATGTCAACGTAAGGAGACTTTTCATTTACCTGGAAGAAAGCATCAAAGCAAACACAAGCTGGGCAGTATTTGAACCTAATGATACATTCCTCTGGACAAGAGTCAGATCCACTATCAGCTCCTTCCTGCGTGATATGTGGCGTGCGGGAGCATTGGTCGGTGAAACGGAAGCACAGGCATTCTTTGTTAACGTAGGACGCGACACAATGAGCCAGAATGATATTCTGAACGGACGCCTGATTTGTGAAATCGGTGTGGCTCCCAGCAGACCGGCTGAATTCGTAATCTTCAGAATTACGCAGTTGATGGAAGAAGAATAAATTAATTGAGATTGGAGGAATTTAAATAATGGCAGCAACGAATTACCCTTTTAAAAAATATAACTATAAGGTCAACGTAAAAGACGCTGACTCCGCATCCTTTTCTGAAGTAAGCGGATTTGACGCAACAGTTGACGTGATTGAATACAGGGAAGGAGATGACGCAATCAACTCCCCCAGAAAATATCCCGGATTGACCAAGTACGGAAATGTTACATTAAAGTGGGGCATGACAGCATCGACAACCTTCTATGATTGGGTCGTTGGCATTTCCGATGGCTCCTTAAAGGATGCTGACAGAGAAAAAGATGTGACCATCGAGCTGTATGATGATACCAACAGCACAGTACTTGCAAGCTGGCTTTTGGAGAAAGCATGGCCCAGCAAGTATACGGCTCCGGACTTTAACGCAAGTTCTTCCGAAATTGCTTTTGAGAGCGTTGAACTGGTATGCTACAGCATTTCCAAGGTTGTAAGCGGAGGCTGATCAGGATAGCTCTGTAACCGGAGAACACTGATACCGGAAGCAGGTATCATGTAAAAAGCGGGCAGGAAGGCTTCTTCCTGCCCGAACTATAAAAAATAGCATAAGAGGAGGAAGCATTAATGGCAGAATTTTTGACAGAATTTGAGTTTGATCTCCCAAAGGGATACAAGGATGACAGTGGTGTGATCCACAAACACGGCGTAATGCGTCTGGCCACAGCTGCCGATGAGATCGTGCCGCTCAGAGACCCCAGAGTAGTGGCTAATCCCGGTTATCTCACGATCATGCTGTTGTCAAGAGTCATAACAAAACTTGGGGATATCCCAGTTATTACCACAAGAGTGATTGAAGGATTATATTCGGCAGATCTTGCGTATCTTCAGAATATGTATCAGCAGATTAACGCAATGGAAGAGGTCAAGGAAACCTGTGTATGTCCCGAATGTGGCAAGATATTTGAGAAAGCCATAAATTTTACACTGGCGGAATAGCCGTATATCCGAAGGAGGAGGCTTATAAGGAGGTATCTTATATCTCCTATTATTTCCACTGGCCCTTCGACGAGGTGATGCAGCTGGATCACCATACAAGACGGAGATTCTGCAATGAGATTGGAGCAATACACAAACAGATATCTGGAGCTCCCAAGAATATATTTGAATTATAAGATGACAATTCAGGAGGTATCATATTGGACATTTTATCAATGATGAGAAAAGCACCCGCATACAATTTTATTGTATTTTTGGGACCAATATGGATGCGCTGCGCCAAAGTATCAGGTATCGAAAGGGTAGAGGATACAACTACCGTGTCTGAGGGCGGAGTAAATGACAGGGTATATACGCTGCCGGCACCGGCAAAGACGGAAAGAACACTGATTTTGGAGCGCGGAGTCTGTCAGACTTTGAATCCAGCAGAATTAATGCTGATACCGGGCTTCCGTTTTACGACAGATATTTTGGTGATTGTGCTGGATGCGCAGCAAGTTCCTCATTTCATATATTCTTTCAGCGGTTGTTATGTGAAAAAAGTCTCTTACGGAGACCTGGATGCTACAAAGAGTGAACTTTTGATGGAACGGGTTGAAATTTCTTATGAAACAGTCATTAAGACTCCTGCGGTAGGTTGATATGTTAAATAATAATTATCTGATGTTCGGCAATTCCATAATGCAGAAATATGGCGGGATGATCAGCAGGATTAATCCTCTGTCGCTTGTTTTTCTCAGGAATGAGGAAGAGGAGGAGCAGCCGCCTTCAGGTCCTGCGCAGATTACCAATGTGCGTAAGTTTTTTTATCGTACCAATCATTACCTCTACAATAATGTAGTAAACCGGTATGTACAGAATTACAATCAGATCGTATCGGTTCTGAACTCGAATACGTTGTACGCAGACAGTCCCAACTTTAAATTGGATATTCATCCTGTTCAACTGAACTACACGGCAGCGCAGACAACAGCAAATATGGAAAGGACAGTAGAACAGGTTACAGAGCGACTGTTAAAGGAATATGTCCGGACCGACCACTTAAAGGAACAGGTTACGGAGGTTGTCCTGAAACAACTGACGGAAGGAAAGGCCTTTGATTCCCTGAAAATATTACCTTTAAGGACAAGAGAAAGGATCATTTCCGAAATAACGAAAGAAGTACGGGAAAAAATTCTCCCCATCGTGCACAGACAGACAGAACAGACGGTATTGACAAGGGAGACAACGAAATTACTGCAGCAGTCCGTAAAAACAGTGGTAGCGCAGAATGCGGGCAAAATGCCGGAACCGGTCATAGCGGAGACGACGGCAAAAATGATTCGGGAACTCACCGTATATTTGACAAAAGAATCGGAGAGAGTTCCCGTATCCGATAAAAAGCAGATAGAGCATACCGTAGCAAAGCAGATAGAGCATGCCGTAGCAAAGCAGATAGAGCATACCGTAGCAAAGCAGATAGAGCATACTGTAGCAAAGCAGACAGAGCATACCGTAGAAAAACAGACAGAGAATCGAAGAGAAATCATAAACAATATATTGGTAAGGCAGATAGAGCCCTATATTATGGCGATGTCACCGGGAACTTCCCGTTCCGTGATTCGCCAGGAAATACTTAAGGTATGTCAGAAGGATGAGGCGGTGGGAGTCCTTATACAGGAGCTGGAATATGCTTCCCATACCGTGGAAAATAAGACAAATACGGTGCGAATCCGAGAAATCATACAGACTTTAATACAAAGAATTGCAGAGCATACAGACACCTGCCGAAAGGGAAAAGAAAAATACGAAAGACAGATCGTCAGTCGACTTACGCCTCTTCCGGTCAGACCGGTCAGCCTGGAATTCAGAAAAGAACAGCCGGATAAGGAAAAGGAGGCCGACGGGCAGATGCCTGCGAAGCAGGAAAACCGGATCCTTCAAAAGAAAGTAGTCCGGATTCTCAAAAAAGAGCAGACAACAGAAAACAAATATTACACGCATTTCATAGAACAGTTTTTAAAGAGAAACAAAGAACAGCGGGAAACGGAAATAGACAGAAGCTCACTTCCCGCCGGCATCATTTACCATCAGAAGCCAAAAGAAACCGTACATTTTGTCAGCAGGGATGTGATCAGACTGCCGCTGGAGGTGCTTGCCCGGTCACAGAACGATTCTGTGCGGGAACAGATGGTAAAAGATGAGATAGCAGGAAGAGTATCAAGCGAAATAAAAAATGAAACAGTGATTAAGACGACAGAGGAAGTCGTTCATAGAATAGAAAATCAGATTACGGAATATCGGGAACCGGCAGAGCGGAGAGTGATTCATCGGCAGATACCGCAATTTACTGCCGGGAATCCTGCACCCTATAAGCCGGTAAATATGATGTACAGTTCTTTCGAGCCTGCGGTTTCCTATAAGGCAGGAGCACAGGAACTCACATTTTTGGTTTATGAGGGACAGGAGCCTGTCGGGAATGCGGCACAGACAGAAAGAAATGCGGCACAGAAAGAACCTCCTTCCATACCAATAGCTCCCGTGAGTCTGATTCATAAGAGTGAGGAAAACGGAAAGGACAGACAGGAGAAAGAGAGTTCTTCCGACAGCTTACAAAAGAAAGAGATTGTACAGCCGGACATTGAATTTACAAGGGAGGTTGTGACAAAACAGAATATCGACCATGTCATAACGGAGCATATGCAGCAAAATCAGCAGGGTGCTGCAGCTGGGCAGATACCGATGTCGGAAAACCCGGTGCAGGGAATCATGGGAAGTCAGTTTTTTGGACAGCAGGCCAATATGATGTCCGCTGTCAATGTGGAACGGATGATTTCGGAGAGTGTGTCAAGAAAAATGGATGACAACATTCAGGAGATCAGCCGGCAGGTATATCGCAGTCTGGCTCGTCAGATTAAGAAGGAGCAGGAGAGGAGAGGATTGTAGAGATGTCATTAGGAATGCAGTATGGGGTAGATCTGGTCAAAGAGGCATTTTTTGGCCCCATTACAAAGGCATCATTGGAGTTTTGTGATGAAAAAGGGAATGTGGAGAAATCTATACAGTGTGGATTTAATCCAACAGAGTATAGTGTGTCGAAATCCCTCGGATATTATACGGAAACCGGTCTTAATCAGCCTTTTGATATGAAGGATTTGAAATATATGAGAGGGGAACCTTCCACACTCTCCGTCAATATTTTAGTGGATGATACCATTATGGCGGGGTCTGTTGTAAAGTACGGAGCCAAAATATATACGGCGATAAAATCTTCGGGTAACCTCAAAACTCCTAAAACGGTAAAAGAGGCCTGCCAGCTCCTTGAGGGATTCATGCATAATGATTCCAAAACCAAGACAACGCCATATATTGCGTTTAACTGGGGAGAAATGCGGTTTATCGGGAAACTGCGCAGCTACAATGCCCAATTTATCATGTTTGACAGGTCTGGCGACCCTACCCGTGCCAGAATATCACTGCAGATTATCGGAGAAGATACGTATTTTCTGGGGAAGCCGTCGTTGTTGGGCGGTGGTTCTACAGGAAAGTCCGAGGCCAGAAAGCAGGGAGAACAATCGAATCAGATGAATATCAGAAAGCTTGTAGGAAATGCGCTGAAGATGAGTTTATAGGAAACGTGGATAGAATAATATGAATTTGATGACAGGTACCACCAATTATACAGCATTGAAAAATAAATATTCCGATTTCATAGTCCCCACACTGGAAATCAAAGTGGATGGAACCAAAATCATTTCATCCGGAAAGATGAAGGTGCAGGAATTGACGGTAGATTTGACCTGCGGGTATGAGGCAAGTGGATGCGAATTCCTGTTGGGGGACTGTTATGACCCGGAAAAAGAGGATTTTGATCGTGACGTTTCCGATAAATTTCAAATCGGGAAAAAAGTGGAAGTTCTGACAGGCTATGAAAAGACGGAAATGGTTTTTTCAGGATATATTGATACCGTAAGTTATGAATTTGCAAGCAATTCAGTCGGTGAGATCAGAGTGCGCTGCATGGATGCCAAGGGCCTTTTGATGAAAAACCGGCGGCTGGAGGCTTTTAAGGAAAAAAGTGCGGATGCAGTCGTAAAAAGCCTTCTGACGAGTCAGCCGGTGAGCTACTATCTGTCGGGGAAAGAAATAGACAGCTGTTCCAAAGAGGACGTTCCCCTCCGTTCGGGCATGAAGACCGACTATGATATTATCGTCGAGCTTGCCGGAAAAATGGGATTTGAATTTTTTATTATTCAGGGGAAGGCATATTTCCGAAAAGCGGAGAAGACAACTACCCCAATCATGACGCTGGAACCAAAGCTAGGAGTGGAGGAGACGATGGTGTCTTTTTCCGGGAATAAACTGGTAGAGAATGTGGAGGTGCGCTCCATCAATCAGGAAAACGGAGAGATGATTCAGGGAAAAGCCAAGCTGACGGGCAAATACAGTAACGGCGCTTCTGCAGGTAAGATATACCGTTCCACAACCCAGGTGTATTATGAGCCCGGAGTAGGAAGCGTTTCGGAGGCTTCCAAACGGGCAAGTGTCCGCATGGATGCCTTGAAAAGTCATTTCTGTTCTATGGAACTGATTTGTACCGGTATACCGGAGCTGGTTCCCGGCCGTTTTGTAAAGCTGGATAAATTTGCTTCTGCAATCAACGGCAAATATTACATTACGGGAATTACGCATCATTTTGATCGGGATGCATATAAAACAACGGTAAAAGCGAGACGAAGCAGTTTGTAGATAGTGTCAAATGACCTATGAAAAACTGAGACGAAGAAAAAAGGCTCAGATGA
>CAMEIH010000078.1 GCA_945917985.1 uncultured Clostridium sp.
GAGGACATCTGTGTTCCCATCCTTGAGAAGGAGTCAGGCCTTAAGTGCGGTGTGGACTTTAAGATCGGCTACTCTCCGGAACGAATCAACCCCGGTGATAAGGTACACAGATTGGAGACCATCACCAAGATCGTATCCGGTATGGATGAGGAAACTCTGGACACGGTTGCAAAGGTTTATGAGCTTGTGGTGGAAGCCGGCGTTTACCGTGCAGACTCCATCAAGGTGGCAGAGGCTGCCAAGGTCATTGAGAACAGCCAGAGAGATATCAACATTGCCTTTATGAACGAATTGTCCATCATCTTTAATAAGATGGGTATCGATACCAAATCCGTACTGGAGGCGGCAGGAACAAAGTGGAATTTCCTGAAATTCCAGCCCGGACTTGTGGGCGGCCACTGTATCGGTGTTGACCCTTACTACCTGACCTATAAGGCAGAGGAGCTTGGCTATCACTCCCAGATCATTCTCTCCGGACGCCGTATCAACGACGATATGGGCAAATATGTGGCAGAGTCCATGGTAAAGAACCTGATCAGGGCCGATATTCCCGTAAAGGGTGCAAAGGTTGCCATCCTTGGCTTTACCTTTAAGGAGAACTGTCCCGACACCAGAAACACCAAGGTCATCGATATTTACAAGGAGCTTGGAGAATACGGAATCACACCTGTTGTGGTGGATCCTGCGGCAGATGCGGATGAGGCAAAACGCCTTTACGGCATCACCTTTGACACCATGGATGCTGTGAAGAACATGGATGCCGTGATCGTGGCAGTGGCACACAAGGAATTCTTAAGTCTTGATAAAGAGAAGATCAGCGCTTTCTTCAATCCGAATCACAGCAAAAAGGTATTCATGGACATCAAGGGATTGTTTGACAGAAAGGAATACCTGACAGAAGATTATATCTACTGGAGACTGTAAGCAGCAGAAGAAAGCTGACAGAGCATATAAAGGAGTTAACAGAAAATGGGTTATAAAGAATTAAAGTTTGACGATAACGCCGTCTTTCTTGTGACAGGCGGGGCCGGATTTATCGGTTCCAATCTCTGCGAGGCGATCCTTACCATGGGATACACGGTGAGATGCCTTGACAATTTGTCTACCGGAAAATATGAGAATATTGAGCCCTTCACCACAAATCCGAAGTTTACCTTCATCAAGGGTGATATCAGGGATCTGGATACCTGTCTTGAGGCAACAAAGGGTGTTACCTACGTTTTAAACCAGGCAGCCTGGGGCAGTGTTCCGAGGAGCATCGAGATGCCTCTTCTCTATGAGGAGATCAATATCAGAGGAACCTTAAACATGATGGAGGCTTCCAGGCAGAATGGTGTAAAGAAGTTTGTCTATGCTTCTAGCTCTTCCGTATACGGAGACCACCCGGTGCTTCCCAAGAAGGAGGGACAGGAAGGCAAGCTGCTTTCCCCTTATGCCCTGACAAAGAGAGTGGATGAAGAGTACGGAAGACTTTACAAAGTACTTTATGGTCTTGACACCTACGGCATGCGTTACTTCAATGTTTTTGGAAGACGCCAGGATCCCAATGGCATGTATGCGGCTGTGATCCCCAAGTTCATCAAACAGCTGATGGACGGTGAGGTTCCCACCATCAACGGAGACGGCAGACAGTCCAGAGACTTTACCTATATCGATAACGTGATTGAGGCAAACTTGAAAGCCTGTCTTGCACCTTCCGAGGCAGCAGGAGAAGCCTTCAATATCGGAGCAGGTGGAAGAGAATACCTGATCGATGTGTACCATGATCTCTGCAATGCCCTGGGCAAGCAGGTGGAACCCAACTTCGGACCGAACCGCAAGGGCGATATCAGAGATTCCAACGCAGATATCAGCAAGGCGAGAGAGCTTCTCGGCTATGATCCCGAGTATGATTTCGCAAAGGGAATCAACCTTGCCATTGACTGGTATAAAGAAAATTTATAATTTGAGGAGCCGTCATGAAATACAGAGTGGTTGTCTTTGGAGTGAAGGATACTTCCGAAAATATCGTGACTTTTATACAGGAAAACATCTGCCCTGTTGATCTGGTGATCACCATCAGCCCTGAGGTGACAAAGAAAAATCAGGTATCAGGTTACAAGGGACTTTCGGTGCTGACTGAAAAATACGGTATCCCTGTGCATGAGGCGGACAGCTATTTTCTGACTGATGAAAAGACCCAAAGCTTTCTTGCAGAGAATGAATTTGATATCGGCATCTCCATGGGATGGCAGAGACTGATCCCCAAATCCGTGCTGGACCGGTTTCAGTATGGAATTTACGGTTTTCACGGAAATTGCGGATATCTTCCTTTCGGAAGAGGCCGCTCTCCTTTAAACTGGTCCATCATTCTGGGGGATACCAGATTTAACTTAAATCTCTTCCGGTATGATGAAAAGGCGGACAGCCCTAATGTATTTGCCACGGAAATGTTTTCCATCACACCTCATGATGACATCAGAACGGCTCAGTATAAGAATATGATCTGCTCCAAAAATCTGATTCGTAAGCTTCTTACGGCATATGAGACAGGCAGTATTACGATCCGTACCGAATCGAAGGATTTTGACTCCTGGTACCAGAAGAGAACGGCAGTTGACGGCAAAGTGGATTTCCATAAAAGAACAAGAGAGATCTATAATCTGATTAGAGGTGTGGCCGCTCCCTTTCCGGGTGCCTTTGCCTATGTAAATGAGGAGCAGGAGGATCGGAAAATTACCATCTGGGAGGCCCATCCCTTTGATGAAATGATCGATTTCTCTGGCTATGCGCCGGGGGAAGTGATCGATATTTTTGATGGAAAACTTGTGATCAGAACCGTGGACGGTTCCCTTTTGATCGACAGATTTGAATGTATGCAGGATATTCATACCGGAGATATCCTGAAATAGAGGTAGAAAATGAAAATAGCAGTACGACTGGATGATATTACACCTGATATGGACTGGCAGCGCTTCCTTAGCTTTAAGGCGCTTCTGGACAAGTATCAGGTGAAACCGCTTATAGGGATTGTGCCGGACAACCGGGATGAGAACCTGAAAGGCACCGGGGAAGGTGCACCGGAGGATTTCTGGGCCTATGTGAGGCAGCTGAAAGAGGAAGGCTGGAGCATCGCTCTTCACGGTTGTCATCATATCTATACCACCGGGAAAGGCGGGATTTTTCCCTTAAACAATTTCTCTGAGTTTGCCGGAGCTCCATACGAAAAACAGAAAGAAATGCTGGAAAAGGGGAAAGCGATTCTTAATGAAAACGGAATTGACACGGATCTTTTCATGGCACCTGCCCACTCTTATGACAGGAATACTTTGCGGGCTCTGAAGGAAAACGGCTTTACCAAAGTGACAGACGGCTTTGGAAGCAGACCCTACAGCTGGCAGGGGCTTACCTTTTATCCTATTTCCTTTCAGCTTAGCAAAACACTGCAAAAGAAGACCGGGTATTCTACCATGGTGGTACATGCGGGAACTGTGAAGGAAGAGGAACTGAAAAACTACGAAAACTATTTTAACAGACCCGGAGTGGAATGGATTTCCTATGAGGAGTATTTGAAGCAGGAACCGGTAAAGCGAACGGCCCCGGGGCATCTTTTGGAGTATATGATGGCAAAGATGAAATATCTTTTAGTGAAGCTGAGAGGATAAGTATATGGCAGAACCGATCCGGATTTTACATGTGCTTGGGACAACCGATTTGGGCGGTGCAGAGAGCCGCATTATGGATCTGTACCGGCATATGGACAGAAACAAAGTACAGTTTGACTTTGTTGTCCACACAGAGAAAGAGGGATTTTTTGATAAGGAAATTGAGAAACTGGGAGGACGGATATTCCGTGTTCCCCGTTTTCGTATCTATAATTATTTTTCCTACCGGAGAGCTTTCCGGGATTTTTTTCGGGAGCATCGGGAATTTCGGAT
This sequence comes from uncultured Clostridium sp., assembly GCA_945917985.1. Classification (GTDB taxonomy): domain Bacteria; phylum Bacillota; class Clostridia; order Lachnospirales; family Lachnospiraceae; genus Suilimivivens. Next base: position 3,918 of record CAMEIH010000078.1, read on the forward strand.
GGTACAGGGACATATGACCAGCTCTGCCGCGATTTACCTTCCCATAGCCAAAAAGGCCGGAATATCCACAACCATTGCCCATGCCAGAAGCGCCGGTGTGGATAAAGGACTCAAGGGAAAGCTGACCAGGTGGATGAGAAGAAATCTCTGGAGGAAGGCAGATTATCTCTTTACCTGCTCGAAAAAAGCCGGAATCTCTGTCTTCGGGGAAAAAGCTGTGGAGCAGGGAAAAACCATCTTTATCCCCAATGCCATCGACTGCGGTGCCTTCTCCTACGACGAGAAAAAAAGAAAGGAAATGCGGGAAAGCTTAAGGCTGACAGACAAATATGTGATCGGTCATGTGGGAAGATTCCACTATGCAAAAAATCATGAGTACCTTCTGCAGGTATTTGCAAAGCTTTGCCGGAAAAGGGATGACTATGTGCTGATCCTCTTAGGCGAGGGCGGCGGCATGGAAGGCTGCAGGGCGCTTGCAAAGGAGTTTGGGATAGAGGATAAGGTATTTTTCCTTGGCAATCACAGCAATGTGTACGACTACTATCAGGCCATGGATTATTTTGTCTATCCATCCAGATACGAGGGACTTCCGGGCACCGTTGTGGAGGCGCAAAGCTGTGGACTTCAGTGCCTTATGTCAGATACCATCTGCGAAGAAGTGTCTGTGACAGACCTGGTACATACCATGAGTATTGCCGAAGATCCGGAGAAGTGGGCAGCGTATATCGAGACCACGAGGGACTATGAAAGAAGGAGCCATGTAGAGGAAATGACACAGGCGGGCTTTGATGTGAAGGGTCAGGCTATGCTCATGACGGATTTTTATGAGACCGGTAAATGGAGAGAGTTACAATGAAGGAAAAGAAAAAATTAATGCTGATCAGTCCCATGCTTCATCAGGGAGGATTTGAGAGAGTCTGCATCACAACGGCCAGATTGATGGAACCTTATTTTGACGTAACAATTGTTATTTTTAATTCTGCCAATATCGCCTATGATGTGGAAGGTCTCCATATTATCGACATCAATATGGGGGTAAAGAAAGGAAAGATAAAGAAGCTTCTGAACATCGTAAGGCGCTCCCGCAAAGTGCGTCAGCTCAAAAAGAAGATGAAGCCTGACATTGCCTACAGCTTTGGTCCCACTGCCAATATGGTCAATGCCTTTTCCAAGACGGGAAAGGAGAAGGTCTGGCTGGGACTTCGCAATTACACGGATGTGGAAGAAACGAGCAAAATCAGGCTTTTTGTGAAGCTGGCTGACCTGATGATCTGCTGCTCAAAGGACATAGAAAAAGAACTGAAAAATAAATTTGGATTTAATAAAACAGCGGTTCTCTACAACCTATACGACGTGGAAAACATCAGGAAAGAAGCGTATGAGGAGGAACCTGAGCTGCCCTTTGGAGAGACGGATGCGCAGGGAAGAAAGCTCCGTTATCTGGTTTCCATGGGAAGAGACGACGATATGAAAGGCTTCTGGCATATGATCAAGGTCTTTTATCTGGTTCATAAGAGGATTCCGGAGAGCCGTCTTATCCTGATGGGAGCAGGCAGCTTTGCACACTATAAAAAGCTTTCGGAGGAACTTAAAATAACGGATGCAATTTATTTTGCCGGCATGCAGAAACACCCTTACAAGTATTTGAAAAAGGGAGAGGTGTATCTGCTCACTTCCTGCAATGAGGGATTCCCCAACGCACTGGTGGAGGGCATGAGTCTTTCCCTTGCTCCTGTCTGCGTGAACTGCAAGACAGGACCTGCGGAGATTCTGGTGGAGAACGGTGATACCGCTTCTTTGGATACACAGTTTGAAACGCTGAAGAAGGAAGGGAAAAGATGCGTGATTTACGGCGATTACGGGATCCTGCTCCCTGCTATGGATAAGGAGAGAGATCTGGATCCTGCACACCTATCGGAGGAGGAACAGGTTATGGCCGATGTGGTGACAGAGCTTATGGAGAACGGGGAAGCACTCTTGCGATACCGGGAGGCTGCGGCAAAGAGAGCAGGCTTATTTACCTATGAGAGTTACGTGCAGGAATTCTTAAAACTTGTGGATATAGGGGAATTATGATAAAATATGAAATTAAGTTATTGCTAAAGGACTACTGTTTATGACGAAAATCGTGTTTCATTTGAACTGTCTGGAACAGGGCGGTGCTGAACGTGTGGTATCCAACCTGGCCAATCAGTTTGCCAAGGAAAATTATGAGGTGATCGTAGCTACCGAGTGGGAGGGCGAAAATGAATTCAGGCTGGATGAAAAAGCCCGGAGAGTTCATGTGGGCTTAAAGCCTTCCGATGAGGGAAAAAGCAGAATCGCGAAAATGTGGCTCAGAGTGAAATATTTAAGAAACTTTCTGAAGGAAGAGAAACCGGATGTCACCATCGCTTTTGCCCATAAAGCAAATTACAGGGCGCTGATAGCAACCATCGGAATGAAAATGCCGGTGATTATTTCCGTGAGAACGGATCCTGTGGGACATTATGATTCGCTTTCCGATAAGATTCAGATTCCTCTTCTGTTTCCGAGGGCAGCAGGCTGTGTGTTCCAGACGGAAGGACAGAGAGACTTTTTCCCGGAGTATTTACAGAAAAAATCAAGGATCATCTTAAATCCCATCAACGATAAATATCTGAATGTGCCGAAGCCTGAGGTGCGTAAGAAGACCGTGGTGCAGTCGGGAAGGCTGGTAGATTTCAAGAACCAGCCCATGCTGATCGAGGCCTTTCTAAAAGTGCATGAAAAGCATCCGGACTATGACCTTAAGATTTACGGCGGCGATTCCTTTGACGGCACGAAGGAAATACTGGAAAAACTCATACAGGAACATCATGCGGAGAACTTCATCACCCTGATGGGAGCCAGCGACAGTCTGGAAAAACAGCTTCCGGAGGCCTCGGTCTATGCCTTCTCCTCCGACTGGGAGGGACTTCCCAATGCACTTTTGGAAGCCATGGCCCTTGGAATGCCGATTGTCGCCACGGACTGCCCCTGCGGCGGACCCAGAACAGTGATGACAAATGAGGTGGACGGGCTGCTTGTGCCGATCAAGGATCCCGAGGCAATGGCACAGGGAATCTGCAGATTGATCGAGGATAAGGAGCTTGCCGAGAGACTGGGAGAGAATGCCAGAAAGATCAGTGAAAAGGCAAACGGAAAGGCAATCATTGAACAGTGGCGTGATTATATTGAAACAGTGATCAGAGACGCAAAGGAGTAAGCTATGTTTTCATTTAGTGACTACAAAGAGATATTGAGACTGATTCAGGAGACGGGACTTCAGGCAGATTATAAAAAGGCCCTTACGCGTGATAAATTTATTATCATGCGCCATGATGTGGAATATAGTGTGGAGCGTGCCTATGCACTTTCCAAGGTGGAGAGAAGCATGGATTTCACTTCCACCTATTTTTTTCAGTGGACAAACAACTCCTACAACATTCTTTCCAGAAGAAACATGGATATGATCAAGGATATGCATGAAAGAGGACATCAGATCGGTCTTCATTTTGCATTAAACGGCATGACGGATATGGAACAGATCCGGAAGCAGATCGTAAAGGAGATGAACATCTTAAGCGAGATGTTCGGGTTTCAAATAGACACTTTTTCGGTTCACAGGCCCTCCAAGGATGTGCTCCGTGAAAATATCAAGCTGCCCGGCATCATCAACGCTTATCAGGATGATTTCTTTACCTTTGCAGAGAATGTGACGGAGGACACTCCGGTGAAGGTGAAATATATGTCAGATGCCAACCATATCTGGCGTTACGGCTATCCCGATGAGGCTAACATCAGGGGATATGACAAGATACAGATTCTTACGCATCCCTTTGCCTGGTGCAAACAGGGCTACAACAATTTTGACAATTACAAGGCACTGATCCGGGAGAAATTTACAGAGATGATCGAGAGTGTCGACAATGAATGTAAGGATTTTGGAGAGTACAAGGACTGGTTTACGGAGCATGCAGGTCTGCATGAATAAGGAGGTTCCCCATGTGCGGAATATGTGGATTTATCTCAAAACAGAATATCACGCTTGAACAGCTGAAAAAAATGAATGATACCATGTATCACCGTGGACCCAACGACAGCGGGGAAGAAATCTTTCCCATGAGGGATGGCTACAGCATCGGACTTGCGCAGAGGCGACTTTCCATTCTCGATCTGTCACCACTTGGGCATCAGCCCATGCATTCTCCGGATCGCCGCATCAGTGTGGTGTATAACGGAGAAATTTATAATTTTCAGGAAATCAAAGAGGAACTAAAGGATTATCCTTTTGTTTCTACCTGTGACACGGAAGTGATTATTGCCGCCTACCTGAAGTGGGGCATTGACTGTGTGAACCGCTTTAACGGTATGTTTGCCATCTGCCTCTATGACAGAGAAAGCGATGATGTCTACCTGGTGCGTGACAGAATCGGGAAAAAACCGCTGTACTATGAAGTGGAGAACGGTAACCTGATCTTCGGATCGGAATTAAAGCCGCTGATGATAAGAGAAGGATTTCAAAAGAAAATAAGAACGGAAGTGTTATCCCGTTTTCTGTTCCAGCAGTATATCAACGCACCGGACAGCATTTTTGAAAATGTATACAAGCTGGAGCCGGGCAGTATCCTTAAGTTTCATTATGGGGAGATCAAAATTTGGAAATACTGGGATATTAAGGAAGTCTATCACAGGATGCAGCAAAATCCTGTGACAGACTATGGGCAGGCAAAGGCGGAACTGAAGGAACTGCTGAAAAAATCGGTGGCAGCGCGAATGATCTCCGATGTTCCTCTCGGGGCTTTTTTAAGCGGAGGCTATGACTCCTCCCTGATGACGGCTATTGCCCAGGAACACAGTGACAAGCCTGTGAAAACCTTCTCCATCGGATTTCATGAGGAGCGTTACAACGAGGCGAAATATGCCAAAGAGGTAGCCGCGCATCTGGGAACAGACCACACAGAGCTCTATATAGACGAACAGGAAATGTTTCAGCTGGTGGAGAGTATTCCTGTGTATTACGATGAACCCTTTGCAGACTCCTCACAGATTCCTACCATGCTGGTATCACAGCTGGCGAAAGAGTCTGTGACGGTTGCCCTCTCGGGGGATGGCGGGGATGAATTCTTCTGCGGCTATAATATCTATGAAAATGTACACCAGGCGCAGCTTCTCGATAGGCTGGGAGGACTGACCCACGGCATTTGCAACCTGCCGGGGTTAAAGCAGGCAGGACTTGCCGATAAGCTGCCCTTCCGTGTCAGAGTGATCGCGGGAAACAGAAATAAGGAAACCAAAACCCAGTTCGGGGCAGGAAGCTATGTGGTCAGGGCAAACAAGATGGTATCTTCGGAAGGCCTGCCCTGCCATTATGAAATTGAGAGTGGTTACGGCGTAAAAGACTGGCAGATCAGGAGAATGCTTCTTGACATGGACACCTATCTGCCGGGGGATATTCTCTGTAAGGTGGACCGGGCATCCATGAAATACTCTCTGGAGGCAAGATGCCCCATCCTTGATAAGGATGTGATGGAATACTCCTTCCGCATGGCTCACAATCTGAAATATGAGAAGGGAAACAAAAAGCGCATTCTGAACAAGCTATTGCATACGAAGTAAGTTTTTGCT
>CAMEIH010000079.1 GCA_945917985.1 uncultured Clostridium sp.
TTCATCTGAGCCTTTTTTCTTCGTCTCAGTTTTTCATAGGTCATTTGACACTATCCAATTCTTTCTCATCAATATCCACATAGCTCTCCGTAAGCTTTTCCACATAGGCAAGAAATACTGTGAGATATTTTCTCACCTTCGTTACTTGATAAGGATTATTCTCCATGATATGAACAAAATACTGCATTCTCTTCATGATTTCTTCCTTAAATTCACCGCTGCACTGCATGAACAGGCGCTCTCCCCACGCCAATACATACTTATTTTCTTCATCCTCTACCGGATTCATTTTTATTTTTTCATACTCCTTCAGCTTTCTCTTTATCTCTTTTTCCGTCATTCCAAGATCCTTATTGACAATGACAAGCTGTCTCTTTTCACCTGTAAGGGGAATATGTACATTAACCTCAAGCACTCCGTTAATATCATAGGTATAACGGACCAGACACTTAACCTCACCCGCCCGTCTTTTAGGGATACTGAGTTGAAATTCTCCCAGTTTGATATTGTCATCCGCATGCATAGCTTCTCCCTGGTAGATGCCGAAACAGATTTGTTCCTGGTCATCCCTGGCGGTTTGATAAGTTTTTTCTTTGCTGGACGGTAGCGGACTGTTCCTTGGAATAATAAAATTCATTAATGGTCTATCCGGATCTTCCTTGTTGATCACGCCGGTTCCGAGAGAAAAAGGACATATATCCGTCAACAGAGTGTCCTTCACATCCTCATCTCTTTCCTTGATTCCGGCGCAGACACCACAGCCAAGCGCTATCATATAATCGGGATTTAATGTTGTGATATCATCCCGATTCAGCAAATGTCTTAAATACTGTTTCACAATAGGCATTTTGCAGGAACCACCTACAAGAATGATTTGGTCAATCCCTGCGGACGCAGTTTGCGCATCCATAAGGACACGCCGCACAGGCTTGCTCATGCGTTCAAACAGTTCTGCACATATGGTGACCACATCTTTTCTGGATATTTCCAGCTTTCCATTTACCTGGGGACAGTTTACCACCATTTCCGCTGTTTTATTTTCTGTCAGGTCCCTCTTACACTTTTCGGCACTGCTCCTGATCAGAGCTCTGGTTTCCATCTGCAGAGCACCCGGCTCAAGTTTCAGAGAGCGTATGAAATGAGTGGCAATCATGTCATCAAAATCCTGTCCTCCCAATTGGTTATCACCGGCAACGGCCATAATTTCCACCACATTGTCAAAGCACTCTACCAAAGAGACATCCAGAGTTCCTCCCCCAAAGTCAAACACAAGAAAGGTAGCATCTTCCTGCACCTCCATGTTATGACAGGCAAGAGCTGCTGCAGAAGGTTCATTAATGATTCGGTCTACCTTAAGACCTGCTAAAATACCGGCACGCTTTGTGGCATTGCGCGCCATGTCATTAAAATACGCAGGGACACTGATTATCGCTTCCTCCACCGGTTCACCCAGGTAATTCTCCGCATCTTCCTTTAGTTTCTTTAAAATCATTGCAGACAGTTCTTCCGGACGAAAGATTTTCTTTCCCAACGCATATTTTTTAGAGGTTCCCATAAAACGTTTAAACACGCTTGCCGTCTGTGCAGGGTAAGCAGCCAGTCTCTCCTTTGCCGTCTTTCCTACGTAAACTGTTCCGTCCTCATCCACACTTACCACACTGGGTGTCAGATACTCCCCAAAAGCATTGGGAATCAGTTTGCTTTCTCCGTTTTCCCATACAGCCACAAGACTGTTGGTAGTTCCTAAATCAATTCCTATAATTTTTGACATTTCTTTCTCCTTTTTTCACTTTATATTAATCTTTCCAGCCACGGCAACAGTTTTGAGCAAATCCACATAAGAATCAAAATGCCAATCGGACATAAGTTAAAGGCTACAAAGATTAAAGCAAGTGTGGTATTGTTTCTGTCCTGTGTTTCCTTTTTATACCGCTTACTTGCAATATCAATTTCGTTCTCCAGATATTTGATGGCTTTCGATCGATGTTCAGTCTGATTTGTATCAATGTCATCATATAACCGGGCTCTGATTTTCTTTACTTCCTGTCTCAAAAATCGTTCCGTAGCCCCATCAATTTTGATACTGCCTATCATTCTCCCAAGGTCAAAAAGAAATTGCTCGTTCAGGCATACTCTTATATATGTTTCACTTTGGAAAAATTCCATCCATTTCACACAAAGTCCGCCTTGTTCCTTCTCCATCTTATTCAGCCACATAAAAGCATGTAGAAAGGCGTCTTCATTCTGGCTGGATATTTTCTTCGAACCACATACCTTAGAATTTGCGATTTGTTCCATCAGTTCTTCCAGTTCTTCATCTCGAAATTCCTGTTCTGCAATCCGTTCACCGTTTCCATCTTTCGGTACTATAAGATTTGTATTTTTTCTCGGTACTTGTATTTGAGTGAATTTATCATTGCATTTTGCGTATTCCAATGCCTGTTGATATGCTGTATGTAGAATCAACCATTTTTCTTTGTCTTCCTCCGGATGATATTGTTTTACCAGTCTTGCATATGCTTTCTTAATTTTCTTTATGTCATTGGTTTTTTCAATTTGTAATATTTCAAATGCATCTTTCCCTTTCAGCATTTTATCCCCACATCTCAAATTTCATTCTAAAGTTTTTTCATTATATTCATAATATCAGAAAATTGGGGTATAAAAAACATTATAAATGAAAAATTCCCAAAACACTTTCATGCACTGGGAATTTATTGACTATATCCATATTCTGTTTTCATGATCATTTCTTATTAAATGGAAGGATCCATAGACTTCGCCATGGCTTCCAGAATGTTCACACAGCCTTCGATCCCGAAAGTGGCACGATTGAGAAGAATGTCCTTTCCTTCCTTTCTGTCCCACTTGCCGTTGGAATAGTAGGTATAATACTCTCTTCTGGCGGAATCCATCTTCTTTACCAGCTTTTTGGCTTCTCCCTCTGAGATCCCATGCTTATTCTTAATGATCTCCACTCTCTTTTCAAAGGGAGCATAAATGAATGCTTTGAGACAGTTGGGATTGTCTTTTAAAATATAATCCCCAAGGCGGCCCACAATAATGCAGGAGCCCTTGGCTGCCAGATCATGTATGATATCTGTCTGCAGCTGGAACAGCTTATCTCCCATGGATTTGCTGAGTCTGCCGATTGTCAGATAGGGACTTAAGGCATGACCGGAATAGCTTTCATCCTCATGGGCAAGCACATTGATATCGATTCCGCTCTTCTGTGCAGCAATCGCCAGCATATCCTTATCATAGAGGGTAAAACCAATACGGTCAGCCAGCTCTTTTCCTATCTCATGTCCTTCCGCTCCGAATTCACGTCCGATAGTAATGATTAATTTACTGCTCATTCGCTCCTCCACTTACTTTCAAAAAATTATTTTTTACATGCATTCACAAAACTCTCAAAAACTCTGCAGGCATCCTGGTCCTTCAGATAAATAAATTCCGGATGCCACTGCAATGCCTGTATAAATTTCTTACCGGGCATATAGACAGCCTCCACCAGTCCGTCCTCAGAAATAGCCATAGGCTTTAATGCAGGGGCCAGATCTTTCACTGCCTGATGATGGTAGCTGTTGACCGCTATAGTCGATTTGTGTAACAATTCCCACAAAGGCGTATCTTCCAATATGGTCACTTCATGACACGGCACATCGTAAGGCGGAGTCATATGATGCTCTACTTTCTTTGTGCCCACATATTCTGAAGGGAGATCCTGATACAGGGTGCCGCCGCAAAGCGCATTGATCAACTGAATGCCACGGCAGATACCAAACACCGGCTTATTCTTTGCAATCGCGTAATTGAATACTCTCTTTTCGAGGACATCTCTGTCATGATTGGGCAATCCGCATTTGTCACTTTTTTCTGCTCCATACAATGCCGGATCCACATCATGTCCCCCGGTAAAAAGAAAACCGTCACACATGTCACAAATCTGTTCTGTCTCCTGTTCCTCTGCCTTAAGCGGCAAGATAATGGGGAGCCCGCCTGCTGCCCTGATGCCTTCCATATATCCCGGCACCATCCATATGCTGTCCTTTTCCTCATCAAACAGAGGAATTACTCCTATGATCGGTTTCATTATCTTCCGTCACCTCCAAGTGGCTTCATCTGTCCTGCCACGCTGCTGTCCTATAATACTTTGTTCAGGAAACTGATGGTACGCTCTTCCTTTGCATGATTGAAAATTTCATCCGGTGTGCCTTCCTCTACGATGTAACCGCCATCCATGAAAATAATTCTGTCAGCAACCTCTCTTGCAAAGCCCATTTCATGGGTAACGATCACCATGGTCATACCATCCTTGGCAAGTCCTTTCATAACATCAAGTACTTCTCCTACCATTTCAGGGTCAAGGGCAGAGGTGGGTTCATCAAAGAGCATGATATCAGGTGACATGGCAAGAGATCTTGCAATGGCACAACGCTGCTTCTGTCCACCGGACAGCTGACTTGGATAGGCGTCTGCTTTATCCTCAAGACCTACCCGCTTCAAAAGCTCCATGGCTCTCTTTCTGGCATCTTCCTTGCTCATAATCTTCAGTTCTACCGGTGCCAGTGTAATATTGTCAATTATATTCAAATTGGAAAACAGATTAAAGTGCTGGAACACCATACCGATGTTTTCCCTGACTTTGTTGATATTGATTTTTTTATCTGTTATTTTCAGACCGTCTACAACGATTTCTCCGCCGTTTGCCTCTTCCAGCTTATTCAGGCAGCGAAGAAATGTGCTTTTTCCGGATCCGGAAGGACCGATCAGGCAGACAACCTCTCCTTCATGCACCTCCACATCCATGCTCTTTAACACTTCCAGCTCTCCAAAGCACTTTCTGAGTCCTTTTACAGAAATCTTAACGGGCCTTTCGGCAATATTCTTATTTTCCATGAGATACCTTCCTTTCTACTACCTTGGCAATCTTGGAAAGAATCGTACACACAACCAGATAGTACAAGGCAACTATCACCCAGATAATCATAACCTTAGTGGATGAGTTTGCTGCCAGAATCTTACCGTTCTGAGTCAGTTCGCGGATACCGATAATGGAAATCAGCGAAGTATCCTTGAGCGTGATGATAAACTGATTGATGATAGCCGGAAGCATAGTGAAGAACGCCTGGGGAAGCACGATCTTCTGCATCGCCTTGCCGTAGGAAAGTCCAAGACTTCTGGCTGCCTCCATCTGCCCCCTGTCAACCGATTCAATACCGCCTCTGATGATCTCAGCCATGTAGGCGCCGGCATTTAAGCTTAGAGCCACGGCACCGGCAGTGAAAGGACCTCCGATCAGCTTCCACTGGAATCCCAGCGGACGAAGAACCTGAGCGAGTCCATAGTAGATAATAAAGGTCTGTACCAAAAGGGGTGTACCACGAATAATCCCGATATAAATTGCGGAAATCCACTCCAGAATCTTGACCTTGGAAACCGTAAACAATCCAAAAATAATACCCAGCACCGTAGCGATAATCAGAGACACGATTGCAAGCTTTACCGTCTCCCCCAGTGCAGCGATAAATGTGTTTACACTTCCTGCTAATACTTCAAAAAATGCCATTACTACACCTCTTTCTTTTCGTTTGCATCTTTGCTGAATGCACAACCATGAAAAGGAAGTTCTTCCTTTTCATGCCTGTATATTCAGCAGGCGGGCATGCTTCCATGCCCGCCCGGCCAAATTATCTTTAAGACTTCTGACTATTTTGTGGAAATGTATGTGTTAATGATCTCATCATACTTTCCGCTTGCCTTTAAGTTCTCAAGACCTGCGTTGAACATTTCAACAAGTTCAGGTGCTTCACCCTTTAAGGTAGCAAAGCCGTAAGAAGAGCCTCTCTCCATTTCCATGGGAAGAGCCAAACCTGTTCCTCTGGAGATTTCATAACCGAGTACCGGATAATCATCAAAGCATGCTGCGCTTGTTCCTGAAAGAACATCCTGATACATGGTTGAGGAATCCTCAAACTGTGCGATGGTAAATCCGTACTGGTCAGCGATGGACTCAGCAAATGCACATCCTTCTGTACCGATCTTTGCTGCAACCTGTAAGCCTGCCAGATCTTCATAAGACTTGATATCGGAATCAGCTGCTACTGCCATGCCCACACCTGAATCAAAGTAAGGTTCTGAGAAATCATACTTCTGTGCTCTCTCATCAGTGATGGACATACCTGCGATCACACCGTCAACCTCGCCTGCTTCCAGAGCGGTTACTGCTGCGGAGAATCCGATTACCTGTAATTCATACTCAAATCCCTGATCTTCAGCGATTGCTGCAAGAAGGTCAAGATCGATACCAACCATCTCACCGTTGTCATTTTCAAACTCGAAAGGTGCAAATGTGGTATCTGTTGCAATCACATAAGTCTTAGCTTCTGTGGTTTCTGCTGCATCTGCAGTCTCTTCTGTTTCTGCTGCTTCTGTTGTCTCTACAGCCTCAGTTGTTTCTTCTGTTGTCTCTGTTGTGCTCTCAGCACTGCTTCCGCAGGCAACTAAGGAAAGTGTCATAGCTGCTACTGCCAATAAAGCTGTTAATTTTTTCATAACTTCCTCCTTTTTGAGCCATTTTTTAAAAATAGGGATAACACCATCGGGTGTTATCCCCTTCGATAACATGACTCTTTTTAATAATATGGTAGCATTATAGCATCTGTTTTTTTGTTCGTCAACCTCTGCCATGTATTTTTCTGAATACATGTATCCACTAATACCTGTAATAAGGCACACCGCCGCAGCACATTCCGCCACCGCCGCAACAGAGATTGCAAAGGAGATTTGCGATACAAAGCTTCAGGCACAGACCGTTTCCTCCGGAATATGGCTGACCATAAGTATACTGTCTTTGCCTGTACCAGCTTCCTCCGTTCTCGAACTGATAGACCAGGTTGCTGTAATCACTGTTTGAGGGTTCCATTGCCTGGGCACGCTTGGCATGTTCAAGAGCAGTCACCTGATTGCCCAGTCCGGCATGGGCGAGCGCACTGTAGTAATACCATCTGGCGCTTCTCTGGCTTTCCGGCATGCCATCCAGCACATTTCTTGCTTCCTTGTAATAGCCGTTGCGCACATAATTTCCGGCAGCCCTGATGTAATTGTCCTCCTCATAGCCGGTGGAACTACTGTTTCCATAACCACCGGCACCATAAGAGGCGCCAAAACCGCCGAAGAAATCACCGAAATCCCCAAAACCGCCATAACCGCCGTTACCGTAAGAGCCTGTGCCGGAGGACCCTCCATAGGAGTTTCCGGAACTGCCATAGCTGTATCCTGAGGTTCTCTCCTTCATGATCTGCTGATAGGCCTGCTGGATCTCCTTAAACTTCTCCTCCGCCTGATCCTTGTTTGGATTGTTGATATTGGCATCCGGATGATATTTACGGCTCAGGGCCTTATATGCTTTTTTTATTTCCTCCTCAGTGGCATTTCTGCTGACACCGAGAACCTGATAAGGATCACTCATGCTCTGTTTCCTTCTTTTCTCTCTTTGCCCGCACTACATCATAGCGATACCATACACCTGAATACAAAATATTTCTCAGAATCTCTGCATTTTCAATAATGGGTAATTTTTCGAACTCCTTGGAACAGCCTGCCATCATCATGGTGAGGATCATTTTAATCTCCTCGTCAAAATCGGGATTTTCATAGCGCTTTTTCAAAGGATTATATCTGTTTTTCTTAATATCCTCCTCAATATCCTCATAGGCATCCAGCAAATAAATATACTTTCCAAGAAAACATCCCAGCGTACGAAGACTTTCCTCCCATTCATCCTTCTTTACCGCAAAAATCTCACCCATGATATCACCGAAAATGCCGGCCATTTTGTCGATATCCTCATTCCCGGCTTTTTCTTCCCTGGCCAGTTCTCTCATAAGGCTGTCGATTCTTTTTACCTTCTCACTGTAATCAGACTGAATTTTCCGATAGGCACCGTGAAGCAGTTTTCCATAGCCAAGTTTAAACGCCTTGCGGTCATCCTCCCAGTCATCCCGGCATTTATAATAGGTAAAAAGCACGTTCATGTCTGCACCGTAATCAGAATAGCAATTACGCCTGAACAGCTGTTTTTCAAAAGGATGCGCAATACATCCCGTCATATCTTCGCCCGTTTCCGGCTCATAAAGACTTGTAAGAAGCATAACAAGGAAAGTCATATCATAAGTAAGACTGATCTGTCCAAGAACACCATACCTGTTTTTCAGCGTGCGGCAAAGTCCGCAGTAATAGGAATGATACACATCAAATTCTTTGAATTTCATGTCTCCTTTATTAATAATAACATATCCAAACATAACGTTTCTCCCACATCAAACTTTGCGAATATATCAGCTCTTCTTGATAAAGGTCTGACCACATTTGGGACATCTGATTTCAATCTTTCCCTTGCCTCTGGGAATCCTGATCTTCTGTCTGCAGGAGGGACACTTATAAATGTGATGTGTCCTGCGCTGCTGCATATTCCGCTTTACACCGGAAAACCAGCGCTTTACCTTATACTCGCACTGGAGATATTTATTGTTTTCCAGGCTTCTCTTATAGGTGTTTCTGGACAACATCCTGAAATACACATAAACCAGACAGAAAAGTCCGATCAGATAAACACCCGGAATGCGAAACAGGGACAGCACAAAACAGATCATTGCCAGTATCATCAAAAAACGGTTGAACTGATCATTGCCGTATCTTCCCATCATAAATCTGTATAATTTCTCTTTCATGTGGTCACGCCTTTCAAATTCGATAAATTATATACTACTACTTGTATACAGACAAATCAATTAACGCATTCTAAAGGAATCTAAAGAATTTATAAAATATTTCCTTATTATTCCAGATATTTACCGGCTTTTTCAAGCAGCATGCCTATATAAACCAAAAAGACGTATCCGCTCACGCGTGGTACGTCTCTTTTCCCTCACTCATATATCTGTCTTCTCTAAAGACTTACTGTTCACTTTCTTCATCCTGTTCAGCTGCCACAGCAGAAACTACGGATGAAACCACTGCGATCACAACTGCTATAATTACGATGAGCAAACCGCCTGCCAATAAAAAGAATTCCATTGCACTCTTCCTTTCTCAAAGCATATAACCTGCTGATACTTATTGTATATGAAACGGACAGGTTTTTCAATCATTTTCCTTAAAACCGTTCAAAAAAAGTTCAGACACATTTTTCGCCGTTTCGGTGAAGTTCTGTCTTTTTTATTAAGTTCTTATTAATTTTTTATAAACTTATTGTCAAAATATCATTCGCATGCTATTCTTTGCTATATAACACATTTATGATCTATTTTCAAAGGTTTCTGATGGATTCTTTTTATCACGTAATTCTTATTACCTTCCAATCATTTCCCTTGAAAAGAAAAACTTTACCAAAGGAGGACTTCTATGTCTCAAAACACCTGTATTTATGAGGGTGGACAAACCGCCCAAATGTTACCC
>CAMEIH010000080.1 GCA_945917985.1 uncultured Clostridium sp.
CCACCGGGTGAACGGATGGCGATGGAATGACTTGCGGGAATATTTCCCCAAAGCTCCGCCGTAAATCCCCTCTCTCCTTCATCCACTCTGATTTCCACATTATCGGTAGTCTCTGTCATTCCCTCCGTGGCATAGCCCACGTAGTGATGGGCGCTGTTCCCCTCGTCACCTCCTCCGAGAACGACCACCCTGCTCCTTCTGTTGGCAATGGTATTCAGATAGCCGGCAAGAACGGAGTGTCCCTCATGGTCTCCCATATTGGTTCCCAGACCAATGCAGATCACCAGAGGTCTTACCAGGGAAATGGCATAGTTCTCAAGGTATTTCACCGCCGTGATAATATCGCTTTCCGCATAAGCCGGCACTCCGTCCGGTATCAGGTAAAACTCTCTCAGATAATCCTTGGCCTGCCTCAGCTTTACAACGGCAATATCTGCCTCCGGCGCTGCCCCGGTAAAAATAAGTCCTCCTCTTATGGCGCTTCCCGCCGCCACACTGGCAAGTGCGGTTCCGTGACCGTTCTCATCGTAGCTCGGCACGATTTCCCTCGGATTATCACTTAGCAGCGCCGTATTGATCATCTCTCTGTCATACTCTGTACCGTACAAAAGACCCTCCGGGGTCTGCCCTGTATTGATCGTCTGATCCCAGATGCCGAGGATCCGGCTGCTTCCGTCCGGGTTCCGGAACACTTCTTCCTCATACCGGATTCCGGTGTCAAGAAATCCCAGAACCACCCCTCTTCCTGTCAGATTTAAAGGCTGTCCCTGCGTCTGCAGGATGCCGCTTTTCATAAGCGGTGACGGATCAAAACCGCTTCCCTGACCGGGCTGCCCCCGCATCATTCCGTATACCTTTGGTGTACCGCGGTAAGTAATTCTCCTTTCATCCGCAGCAGTCAATTCGTTTTTATTGATGTATGCAATTCCCAGATCTGCATCCACACGCTGGAATACCAGATCCTCAAAGGAATGCTCCAGTCCCTCCGGATATCTGTAATCCGACAGGATCTCATAATAATCCTGGGACATGATCTTTTCCCTGTCTGTCATTAGTTCACCCGCAAAAGGCATTTATATTACGATATGAAAAAACGCAGGAATATGTCACCTGACATTTCCTGCGTTTTCATTTTTCTGCACGCTATTCGAGTGAAAACTTGTTGACAATATCTCCCAGACTGTCTGCCATCTTCCTGTTCTCTTCAGACTGTGTCTGGATTGACACAGCTATATTGGCCGTATTTTCATTCTTTTGTACAATATCGTTTATTGCGATATTGTTCTCGGCAGATATTTTCTGTACATCGCCGATATTTTCCGAGATCTGCTCTATGGATTTTTCCAGACCCGTCACAAATCCATTTAATTTCTGAATATCCTGTTTGATCTCCTCCACGGAAGAGCTGTAATCGCTTGACCGCTTTGCGAAATCTTCAAAGCATACCATAACCTGCTCTTCCATAAACTTCATGATTGTCTGGACACATTCATTGACCGCAAGAATACTTTCATTAGAGGAATCACATACCGCCCGGATACCGGAAGCAGTATTTTTAGAGGTTTCCGCCAGTTTCCCTATTTCTCCTGCAACTACGGCAAAGCCTCTTCCCGCTTCACCGGACCTTGCTGCCTCGATGGACGCATTGATGGACAGCAGATTGGTCTGATCCGCAATCTCAAGGATGCTGGCCGCCATTCCATTAATCTGGGACAGATTATTTAAGCTTTCCAGTGCATTTTTCACTGCAATCTTTGTTTCATCCATCTTGTTTTTCGTATTTTCGAAAGTTACATTCGCAGAATCCCTCATCCGTATCGCGCCGTCCAGCATGGAATCACTGGACTGCACACTGCTCTGCAGACTTTCCGCCACTTCACTGATGGCTGTATGAATGGTGCTTATCTCACCGTTTACATTTTCGATTGCAGTGTTTACGTTTTCCATACTTGCTGAAAGCTCTTGTGTAGTCGCTATGTTATCCGTCACGCCATCCACCAGCTGTGCCGAGAAATTCTTCAGGGAATACACCTTTTCGTTTAACTGTAAGCAGCAATCCTTCAATGTACTCACAATATTGCGCAGAGAGGTGATCACGATTCCTGATGCCTTCGCAATTCCTCCGAGATCATCCTTTCTGTTGATATATTTCTTGATATCAGTGTCATCACTGATATCACATTGTGCAATTTGAAGAAGCGTTTTCCCGATTGGTGAAAGAGGTCGCATGGAAACCGAGATCACCACATAGGTTACTCCCATCAGCAAAATAAGTGCTATCGCACAAAGGATAAACAATTCCCCCTTTGTTTTATTCACTGTGGCAAAAATCTCATCGGAGGTATCCGTCAGCAAAAAGAGCCAGTCTCTGTCTGCCATATAGTGGTATGCTGCAATATTATCGATTCCCTGCTCCTGATATTCCACATAGCCTGTAACCGCGTTTTCTTTATCGCCCCGGTTCAGTATGTCCATAATCTCAGTCACATGCGCTTCCGTTGCCACTGTGCCGAGCATTTCTTCATTTTCATGGAAAATGTATTCACCGGTTTTGGCATTGATCAGGTAATACTTCGCCTGTTCAAGACCTGCCACCGGAAGAGAGTCCAGATGATCCTTTAGGTCTGTAATATAAATTCCGCCGCCGACCAATCCTATGGGATTCTGGTTTTCATCATAACATGCCTGATACATGGAAATGATCTGTTTCCCGCTGGCCGGTGAAAAAATAAATCCCACATTGTAAACTCCGTCAGAGGCCAGCATGGCATCCTGCAGCGCCTTCAAGGAATCTCCCTCTCTGGTGGTAATTCCCACCACATTCGGATTCGTGTGCACCAGAACATGGGTATCCCACTCACTGGCATAGATTCCTTCCAGATTTTCCATATCGGCACTGTAAGTTTCCGTATACTTTTGCGCTGCTGCCACGGCAGATGCATTGGTCGGATTTTTTAACAGCTCTCTGATCTCCCCGGCTCTGCTGTACGCCGTGAGATATCTTTCCCTTTCCTTAACATAATTTTCTATGATCATGGAGCGCTCCTCCACTATCGTCTTCATGCTGTCAACAGTATTCTGACGCATATTGCTCGTATTGGAATAACTCACAAACCCATAAAGTATAACCAATACGATTAGTTGTACAACCATAATCAATACGGTAATCAAAACGGAAATCTTTATTTCCTTCTTCTTCATTTTAGCAATTCCTCCTATCTCGTTTTCCTTAGTTTAATCCGCCCTATTACCATAATTTCATAAAAAATAAGAAGTTATCTGAGAAATTATGTTTAACGTTTTACCTTTGTTGCTTAAATTATATTGACGAATTTTTCTTTTGTCAATATGAGAGCCGACCCTTTCCATCGAAAAAAAACGACCATATCCCTTGCGGAATACAGTCATTTTAAAGCTTTTCCATCTATAGATCACAATTCAATTTTTTTACGGAGTCCCGGATGATCAGCCGGCAGGGAATCTTAATTACACCTTCTGCACACTGCTTACTGTCTGCTTCCAGGCGGTCAATCAACAGTTCGGCAGATCGCTGTCCGATTTCCCTTAACGGCAGATCCACCGTAGTCAATGCCGGCTTAAAGTATGCCGCTATGTCCTGATTGTCGAACCCGGCCACAGAGAAATCCTTTCCCACTGACAAGTGGTGTTCTTCCATGTAATCATACACGCCTCCCGCTATTCTGTCAGCCATGCAGAACACCGCTGTCACTCCCCGGGAAATAACTTTCGGTACTTCTCTGTATCCGGTTTCCCTGTTCCATCCGCCAAAGCAAAACAGGGAAGAATCAAAAGGAATATTGGCCTCGGATAGAGCCTTCTTTATTCCCTGCAATCGTTTCTGCTCATGGATATTATCCTTAAGTCCGCCAACAAAACCTATTTTGCGGTGTCCCATGGAAATCAGATATTTCACCATTTCATAGGCACCCTGCTCATCGTCCAAGACAAGAGAAGGAACCTCATCTGTGTTGTAATATGCGTATGCCATCACAGCAGGGACCCGCAGATCATCCAGAAAACAGTGAAGTATTCTGGCATGTCCGGCAACGTAAATAATGCCGTCTGCCCGGATTGATCTCAACTCACGTAAGGCCGGGTCCAAAACAGAATGATATCTTATGTCATCATCGTACCACGAGTCCTGCCATCTGGAGTAAAGACGCAGATTCTGGACAATTGTCCGGTAATTCCTTTTCTCACAATGCTCCATGATGCCCTCGATGACCTCCGGCATAGTAAACTGCGCGATATCCTCGGCAATGATACCTATCATACGCGTTTTCTGCCTGCGCAGTCCCTGGGCAATATAGTTGGGATGATATCCTTTCTCCTCCACTACCCGCATAACCTTCTGTCTTGTTTCCTCGCTGGCTTTCGGTTTTCCGTTCAGAATATTGGATACTGTTGTAATCGATACATTACATTCCTTCGCAATTTCCTTAATCGTAATCATTTTCTGTCTTTTCGTTTCTGTCTACCCCTCAATTTGATTCAGTTCATCAGGATTCACTGCTCCGGCATTCCGGATATCGATGATCGGTCCGCCTGTTCCCTCAATGTATTCTCTGGTGATCGTCACCTTTCCGATGTTGTCATCCTTAGGAATCTCATACATAATATCCAGCATAAATTCTTCTATAATCGCACGAAGAGCTCTGGCACCGATATCCTTCTTCATGGCCTTCTCGGCAATGGCCTCCAGCGCGCCGTCATCGAACGTAAGTTTCACCTCATCCAGCTCGAGAAGCTTCTGATACTGCTTTAAGATAGCATTCTTGGGCTCCTTTAAGATCTTGATCATCATCTCTTTGTCGAGAGCCTTCAAGGTATAGACCACGGGAAGACGTCCAAGAAATTCCGGTATCATACCAAACTGTTTCAAGTCCTCTATGATGACCTGGCTCAAAATATCCTTTTCCTTGTCGAGCTTATCCTTAAGCTCTGCATTAAATCCGATGGAGGTCTGTTTGCGCAGCCTCTGCTTAATAATCTCTTCCAGATCAGGAAAAGCACCGCCGCAGATAAAAAGAATATTCTTTGTATTGATAGTGGTCAGAGGAACCATGGCATTTTTGCTGTTGGCGCCCACAGGTACCTCCACCTCTGCTCCCTCCAGGAGCCTCAGCATTCCCTGCTGCACACTTTCACCGCTGACATCCCTGCTTGTGGTATTCTTCTTTTTGGCAATCTTATCGATCTCATCGATAAAAATGATACCTCTCTCCGCTTTTTCCACATCATTGTCCGCCGCAGCCAGAAGCTTTGATACCACGCTCTCAATATCATCCCCGATATAGCCTGCCTCGGTAAGGGAAGTGGCATCCGTGATAGCAAGCGGCACATCGAGAAGCTTCGCCAGTGTTTTTACCAGATAGGTCTTGCCGCAGCCGGTAGGTCCGATCATCAACATATTGGACTTTTCGATCTCGATCTCATCCATGGTGCCTGTAGCCACCCGCTTATAGTGATTATAAACGGCAACGGAAATCACCTTCTTGGCATGTTCCTGACCGATCACATAATCATCCAGCTGTGCTTTGATCTTGTGTGGAGGCGGGATGTTTTTGATATCAAGCACCGGCTCCTGTCCCGGCTCTTTCTTTTTCTTCTTGATCTTCTGCTTGTTGGGAATACCGCCTTCTCCCTGAAGATCCGCAATATTCACAAACCGGATATTGGGGTATCCCTTTTCATTCATATTTTTATTCAGATCGTCCATAAAGTTAGGACTAAGCATTCCCTGGTAGTCGAATTGGCTTACTGCATCCATAGTTTTATGCATACAGTCATTGCAGACGGAAATATTATTGGGGAGCTTGAACATCTTACCCGTCTTGCTCTCAGGACGTCTGCAGATAAAACACACATCCTCGTATTCGCTCTCCTTCTTATCGCTCCCGTTTTCCTCCTGACCGGCCTCTTTGTCTTCTCTTTCTTCCTTTACTTCTTCTATTTTCGTATCGTTTTCTTCTTTCTCCAAATCTTTCTCTTCAAAATCTGACATATATTTCTCCTCTCCTTTTCCCTACACGATTCTTCTTATAGTCAGGATTTCCTTATAAGTGGCATTGGTAATCTTAATTCCCGTCTTTTGGGTGCTGGCATGAACAATCTGTCCGTTTCCGATATACAAACCCACATGCCCCGCGTAGCACACGATATCACCCGGCTGGGCATCCGCATAGGAAACTTCCGTTCCTGCGCTCCTGCAGCCGTAGGAGGTTCTGGGCACAGAATAGCCGAAATCCTTGTAAACTCTCCACACAAATCCGGAGCAATCGGCTCCGTCGGTTAAACTGGTTCCTCCCGGCACATAAGGATTGCCGATGAACTGACAGGCATAACTGGCTATCTGCTGTCCTTTGGAACCGGAGCCCGCATAACTGGAAGCGGAAGCATATCCGGACGAGCTGCTGCCGGAGGAACTGCTGCCCGAGGAGGAGCCGCTTTCACCTGACTGACCTGCCGCTTCCTCTGCCTGCCTTCTCAAAGCTTCCTCCTGTGCTTTTCTTGCTTCTTCCTCCGCCTTTTTAGCCGCTTCAATCTCGGAATCCTTTTTCTTGGAGGCAGCCTCCAGATTTCTGATCTCCTCTGTCTGCTTCTTTATATTTGCTTTGTAAATAGCCGCTTCCTGCCTGGCCTGTGCGATCTGCACCTCATAGTTATCATAAATTTTCTGCTTTTCCGAAAGAAGAGTCTCCAGATTCTTCTGCTCCTCCCGGAGCTCATGCTGCTGAGCCTCAAGCTCTGCTTTTTCTTCCTCCAGCTGATTCTTTAAATTCTCGCACTCCTCTTTTGCCGCCTCATATTCCTCCAGCATCCTTCTGTCGTAGTCATAAAGCTGGGTGATATATTCCGCCTTATTTACCGCTTCGCTGAAATTCTGACTCTCCAGAAGGAGCTGCAGATAAGTGGAATCTCCTTTTTCATACATGAACTGGATACGAAGCTTCATGGCCTCATACTGTTCTTCTTCCTTTTCCTTTGCCTTTTCATATTCTGCCGTAGTAACTTCAATCTCTTCTTCCTTGTCTGACAGTTCTTCCTCAATGATCTCAACGCTGGCCAGCGTCTCAACCAGCGCCGCATCCGCCTCATCGATCTCCTCTGCCACGGCATCGGCGTCTCCCTGGATGGAATCGATTCTGCCCGACACACTGTTTAGCTTATCCGATTCTTCCTTCTGCTTATTCTTGGCTTCTTCCTTCTGTTTTTCCAGTTCCTGCTTCTCTTTTTCCAAATCAGAAATAGTGGTAGCCTGTACAGGGTCTACCACTGAGATCATCATAAGAAAAGATAATAAAATTGCAAGTGTATGAAAAACCTTTTTTCTTTTATCCATAAACCCGCCTCAAAAAGCATTTTGAAATCGTCCGGCAGACGGCTCTGTTTATTCTGCCGGTACTACTACCGCATTTTCTCCAAGGAAGGTAAGCACCTTCTGTGTCATCAGATATTCTCTGAAAGCCTCCACATCTACAAGGGATTTATATTCTTCCACTGTCTCATACCCGTAATCCTGTGCTTCCATGGTAAGCTGCTCCTCCAGTTCCTCATCGGAAACTGTCAGACCTTCCCTGTCAGCAATAGCCTGCATCATCAGGTAATGCTGTGCCATCATCTGAGATTGCTGCAGGAGAGTTGTCTCATAATCCTCTGCCTCTCCGCCATACGCAGCGGATACATAGGTTCCGAGATCCACTCCGTACATTGCTGCATAACTGCTGAGATTTGAAGTCAGCGTATTATTCATTCTGGTAACCATAGCCTCAGGGGCATCCTTAAATTCACAGGCTGCCGCCACCTTTTCATAGACAAGATCCGCCTTGTCGGACTCGTAGCTCTCCTGCTGCTGTTCCAGAAGTACATCATAGACATAAGCCCTGTACTCCTCCACATTCGTACAGCCCTCCAGGGACAGGCTCTGCACATACTCATCCGTAAGCTCCGGAATTTCTTCCACACTGATACTGTTCACCGTAACGGTAAACACTGCCACCTTGCCCGCCAGGTCAGGATTATTCTTATAAGGATCCGGGAAAGTGGCCTCCACATCTTTCGTTTCTCCCACTTCCATACCAATACAGCCATCCTCAAAACCGTCGATAAACTGTCCGGAACCGATGATAAGATCATACCCTTCCGCACTGCCGCCATCAAAGGCAACACCGTCTATTTTTCCCACATAATCGATGTTTACCACATCCCCCATCTCCACCGCGCGATCCGTAACCGGTGTGGAAACGGCATTGTTCTGCTGCACATACTCAATATAGCCGTCCAGATATTCCTCCGTGATCTCCGGTTCCTCCAGTGTCACTTCAACACCCTTATATTCCCCGAGCGTCACATACTCCTCTGCATTCAGATCCTTCATATATCCGCCGACCGCTGTTACCGCTTCAACTGCAGCGGTATCCTGCTGTGCAGTCTCTGTGGTCTCCTCTACAGCTTCGGTACCCTGTTCTTCCGTTGCCTTGCCACCGCAGGCAACAACCGTCATGGATACAGCCACTGCAAGAAGGACCGTCAATATCTTCTTTTTCATAAACATTCTCCTCATTTTTGATTGGACACGCTTTTGCCCTTATTCATTTATACCATACTTTAATCGATGGGAAAAGCATTTCACAAAAATTTCAGATTCTCTGTCAAGCATTTTTGAAAATGTCCTAAAATAATTGAAACATTAGCCCCGGCCT
>CAMEIH010000081.1 GCA_945917985.1 uncultured Clostridium sp.
ACACCGGGATCAGTGCCATCACATGACGCGTATCAAGGGGTGCACTCCTGCCGGTATAGGGATTGATGCGGTAAAGCGTATCCTTCTGCTGAGCGATCAGCCCCTGCACTCCGTAGTAAGCGTCATCCCCGTCAAAAGAAGCTCTGGTAAATACCATATACAGCTGAAATCCCACAAGCAGCAGAAAGATAAGAAAATACAGCTTGTCTTCAAGACCATAGGCTTTCAGGCTTTCCCGGTTAACAGGCATAAGCCCGTCGCCTTTTTTGTGCTTTTTCAGTGCTGCTATCACGCCGAGCGCAGAAAGCAGAAGCGCTGCTGCCGCAAAAATATTGGAAAGCAGACTAAAGCTGTGATAGATCACTGTGATGGCAATCGGAATGCCGATCAGCTCAAACAATGCAAACATGACAAGATAGCCGGACACAAAAATACATCCGGGGGTTCTGTCCTCCTTTTTCATCAGCATGGCAGGCAAAAGCCCCATGCAAAAGGGGATCAATATCAGCCACAAAATCAGACCGGCTATTTGTAACACGATCATTCCGATTCACCTCCCGTTCTTTTCTTTATTTCTTTCGGAACAGATAATAAGTGAACTCCTGTCCATTATGGTCCCAGGGCTCACTGGCCACCAGCTCATACTGTTCCCAGATCACATCAGGGTAAGAATCCCTTGCCAGCACGAAGGTAATCTGCCCCTCTCTGATATATCTCTCCTGCTCACTTAAAACCGTATCCATGATCACAGTCTGAGTCTGAAACCACTGACAGGTAGGAACAATATCGCAGACCGTATATAAACCGGCATCCAGGCATCCGATATTGAGCAGCGTCGGATTCTCCTCCTGTTCCACAATCTTCTGAAATTTATACAAAAAATGGTCTTCCTTTTTCACCTTCATAAAAGGCGTATTCATGGAAGATGAATAGATGAATACT
Source organism: uncultured Clostridium sp. (assembly GCA_945917985.1). Classification (GTDB taxonomy): domain Bacteria; phylum Bacillota; class Clostridia; order Lachnospirales; family Lachnospiraceae; genus Suilimivivens. Next base: position 943 of record CAMEIH010000081.1, read on the forward strand.
GCACAAATACATAAAGATAACACACAGCAGAGGCTTTGCGCCAGCCCGTCTGAAGATCCCGGTCTTTCCGCTCTCTTCCCACACAAGTACTCCCACAGCCTGCCGATCAGGGCAAAGCCCAGCACCGTAAATACCGAAAGCGGCAGTGCATAATAAGGGAGCTCCGAGCCTCCCACATAAATACCCAGGAACAGGAAAAAGCAAAGAGAAAAAATGTTGAACATGGGAAGCAGCCTTCTCTTTTCGTCTTTTCCTTTCCCGAAAAATTCATAAAGAACACCGGGAATCACAAATACAAAATAACAGAGATTCTTGCGGATCACCCAGTACAGAAGCTTTGACAGCGTATAGATTCTTTCCAAAAGCCCCGGTCCCTCTCCTGTTAAATTGCTGTATGCAAACACATTGATATAGACATATCCCCAGTACCAGTAATAAAGCGCATGATTCACGGCAAAGTAAATCACCCAGGGGACAAAGGGAAGAGCCATGCCAAGAAGAAAAATGACACAGGCCCTAATGGCACCCTTCAGATCTTTCCTTGCAAGAAATGCAAAAGCCACGCACATCATCCATGCAAAGAAAAAGCCCAGAGAAGTAAATTTGATATTGGCCACCATCCCCGCAAGAATCCCTCCAAGGAACAAAGTCCTGTCATCTATAGAGCTGTCCGGATATTCCCTCTTGAAATACCGCAGGGACAGATACAGTCCCCACAAAAGGAAGGGAAGACAAATCTCCTCCGCACTGCCACCCCAGTAAAAGCTCTGGGAAGCAAAGGAAACCGCAAGCACAGGCGGTGTCAGCACAAGTGCCGTGTTCTTCTTAACATAAAGCTGCAGGATCTTACAGATTGCCAGCAAATCTGCCACTGCCAGAATCCATTCCAACAAAAATACACCCATAAACGTAGTATGGGATATCAGATAGGCAAGTCCGTAAAAGAAATACAGATACATTCCCTTCTGATCAAAAATATCCCTGTAGGGAACCTTTCCGTTAAAAAGCCCTTTCCCCACAGAAAAATAGCTGTTGGCGTCATTCCAGTCGTTACAGGGATAGAGCATGGATGATCTTGACGCAAACAGCAGGATCACAAACGCTGCAAGCACCAGATATATCATGGCAAACCATATATGATTAGAAATTTTATTTTCGTTTTTCGTTCTTTCCATAGCTTCTATTCTACACTAATTTTTTCATATGCACTAGTATCTATTTTCTTTTTCAGTTATACTATATTAGATCATTATTATTTAGCAAAACATAAAAATGCATTTCCTTCAAGGAGAAAAGACTCAATATGAAATCAGCTTTTTCCAGACAAACACGATATTCCATTGCCCTGTTGGCGACCAGCCTGCTTTTCTATGGCTTTTTTGCAATATATGATGGTGCTGTAATCTGTGTGGACTCTCCCAGCTATATCAACATGCATATATCCAGAGAACCGCTCTATCCAATATTCCTTTCCGTTCTTCGCCATATATTTTCTGACGGAACCGATTTCTATCTGACTATTGCGGCTTTCCTGCAGAGCATCCTCGCGGCATTTGCCGCTTTTATCCTGACTGATTATCTGCGCAAAGAGTTAAAATTGTCGCTTATGATCTCCTACATTATCCTGGCCTTTCCGCTGGCCACCTCTTTGCTGTGCCGTTTTGCAGCAAAGCGCTCCTCCATGTATTCGAACAGCATATTGACAGAAGGAATTGCCTGCTCACTTTTCCTGATCTTTTTTCGCTATCTATTCGAATACTGTTGCCATCAGACAAAGAAAAGTCTTATTATGTCCGGCCTTCTGTCTTTTGTTATGATAGCTACGCGCAAGCAGATGTATCTGACGCTTTTTCTGCTTGTCATCTGCATTCTGTTCGTTTCACTAAAATCTCACTGTTTGAAAAAGGGAATCCTGACCCTCATCCTGTGTACTTTCAGTATTCTCGCCTGTAATTTTGCCCTGGAAAACGTCTATGTATATGCCGTACACGGATCAGCCGGAACCCATTCCAGTGACAACCGTTTTCTGGCAACCATGGTATTTTACACTGCGGAAAAAGAAGATTTTCAACATATAGAGGATGAAAACCTGCGCATTCTCTCCGAAGAAATTTATGATATCTGTGATACATCCGGATATGTAAAGCACAGTGCCGGAAAGGGATGGTATGACAGGGTTACACACTTCGGTGATTATTATGACTGCATTCAGATCGATACCATGTGGCCGGCAATCGAACGTTATGTGAACGATCATTACACCGGAGACAGCGTCACATTGGAAAAACAGGTGGATGCTGTAACCAATGAAATCATTGGTGCGGTTCTTCCTCATGTCTGGACCAAAGTTCTCGCCACCTTTGCCGATAACTTTCTTTCAGGCTTAATCACCACCGTTGCACAACGAAGACCCATTTTGATCCTGTATACCGTATTTATTTATTTCATTTATATGGCACTCCTTTTGATCCAGATCATAAAAAAGAAGTTTAGCCCGATTTTGCTTTTTTCCATACTGACACTGTTTTCCATCGTTATCAATGTATCGATTGTTTCAGCTGTTATTTTCTGCCAAACCAGATACACAATTTATAATATGCCCTTATTTTATATCAGTCTTTTTCTCTTAATTTTGCAGTCAAGCCGATTTTTCCCCAAATCTTGACGCTGTTTTAAATCAATGGTACTATTAATAGGTTAGAAACGTTTATCAAATCAAAGGAGACGGTTATGTCAGTTAGATTTCACAATTTCGGCGGTGCTCTCGGCTGGAATCTTCAAAAAAGATTTCCCAAGCTTTCCTCCGAAAGTTATTTAAAACTGCAGTTTCTTACAAGAAACAAACTACAGGAACAGTATATCAATTATTTCATGAATGGAGACGAGGTTCCCATGCCTCTGGTGGTCAATCTGGAGACCATCAACCGCTGCAACAGCACCTGCTCCTTCTGTACCGCAAACAAGAATGCTGAAAAGCGTCCCTACAAGAGAATGGATGATGCATTGTTTTACAGCATTATCGACCAGCTTCATGACTGGGGCTACAAGGGACACTTAACTCTCTACGGAAACAACGAACCTTTCCTGGATACCAGAATTGTGGAATTCCACAAATACTGCAGAGAGAAGCTTCCCGACAGCTTTATTTTCCTGTCCAGTAACGGTCTTCTCCTCACCGTGGACAAGGTAAAGGAGATCATCCCTTATGTCAATCAGCTGATCATCAACAACTACTGCAGAGATATGAAGCTACATGACAACGTACAGGAAATATATAATTATGCCAAGGCTCATCCCGATGAGTTCAAGGACGTGGAGCTTCTGATCCAGATGCGATACATGGATGCTGTCCTCACAAACCGTGCTGGAAGCGCCCCCAACAAGCAGAACACCCAGAAGATTATCAAAGAAACCTGTCTGATGCCTTATACAGATATGTTTATCTTCCCTGACGGAAGAATGGGAATCTGCTGCTGTGATAACTTTGAAGTGACCACACTGGCAGACCTGAATGTGACTCCCATTAAGGAAGCATGGAACAGCAAGGAATATCAGGAGCTTCGTAAGGCAATCAGGACAAGCCGTGGAGATTACAATTTCTGCAAATATTGTGATTTCATTGATGCAGGTCTTCGTATGGACGTGGTAGATGACACCTTAAAGCACAGAGATGCCAACCACGGTGCAAGACAGTCGCTGTTCAGAAAAAAATAAGTAATCAGATCTGTTTTTATTAACGTAAAAGGCCTCGTATTTCTACGAGGCCTTCACCTGATAAATCTCTGTCTTCTAAGATGCCCTATAGGCACTGTTTTGTAAATGAATATCACTTACAGAGTAATCATACAATAATTATATGCTCATAGTCAATAATTATTTATTCTTTATGTATAAATTTATTAATTGTTTCGTTAATTTTTCCATTGATTCGGCAGAAAATGATATGCCATAAAGAATATCAGTAGATTTCTTTGGAACATAGATTCTCATTTTACTAACTGTAGTAATCTGCTCCATCATCGCAATACTGCCTTGTTTCATATGTGATATTTCTTTACCATATTTTTCAAGAAGCTTAATGTCTTTATTAACATCATTTTGACGAATACGAAGATCATTTAGTATTTCGTCTATTCCTTCAATATTCTCTATTGGTATACCTGATTTTTCAGCCTCTTTAATAGTATGGTTTAGTGTAGTCATGATTTGATTATTCTCATCATACTTTTTTTTAGCATTTTCTAATAGAGATTTGTTTTTTTGCATTAAGTTTTGTGTACAATTCGCGTCCTAAAAATACATCTCTTTCGTGGGTTGTATCAGGCGTACCAGAGGAAAGTGGAATCACTGTTACTACTGGTGAACTTTGTAGATTATTATTATCTAAAACAACAGCATAATGCAGACCACCATGTTCTGAGCCAACATTAAAGCCAAAATTTACTTTTATAACATCACCACGTTTATATGAAAGCAACTCCTTTGGATTGAATATGGTTTCTTCTCTAATGTAATCTGAGAAACTTTCAAGCCAATAAGAAAGCAAATTCGCTTTTTTCAGATATTTAGGATCAGAATGATTAATGTATAATTCCAACAAATTATTAACTTTTTTAATAGCTTGCTTTTTGTGGATAATAACATCTTCTTTAGTAATTTCTTTGCTCATGATAAAATTCCCCTTTCTTATGTGCTTTTCTCCTTCTTTCCATAATAAATATCATTCATGTATTGATAGATCTGATTTTGAGTTTCAAAAAAGTCAATCAGGGATACATACATTGGTAAACGATCTGCCTAAAGGCGTAAGAAAAACCATTCCTTTTTCAACAGTAACAGATTGATCTGGAAATTTTCCCTGAAGCATTTTAAACCACAAATGCTCTGAAAAAGGGATATAGACGTTTTCATTAAGAATTTGATATCCTCCATTTTTATTTAACTTGTAATTAGCTATAGCAAAGCCATTAACAGATGAATTCTTAAAAATACGAATGATATTAGCGTCAAGAGGAGACATTTGCTTGATTATTTCTGCAAAAGAAGGATGTACATCTTTAGAAAAACCAGAATTCATGGAATTACTGATCAAAGATGTGAACATATCACGCAGCACTTTTTCATCCAAACAATATTTCGCATTTTCTAATGCTTGCGCAGTTGTTTGAATTGATGGATCAATCCTGTTTTCTTCTGGAATACTTGAGATAGATGTTGAAAGTTCTTTGCTAAATACCTCTAAATCATGAGCATATTTCATACGACGTTTGTCAGCAAAATGTGAAATACCGCCAAATACAAGATACCAAATATCTCCAAGTGTTTTCCCCATATTTTGCGTTAAATCATTGGTAATATTCATAACAGCATTATCAACAGAATCAGGAACATTAATCATTCCCAAATTGCTATTTGTTTCTTTAGACATAGAAATTCCCCTTTTTAAAGACATAATTTGATACGCTTAATGCAACAGCCGGTGAAGAGGTTCTTCACCGGTTGCTTTTTATCTCTCTTTGCAATTTTTAAGCCTAATCTTAATCTACTTCCGCTTCGTTTTCTTTTGTCTCTTCGTGATATTCCTTTTCTGTGTTGACACTCCAGATGTTGGTCTTGTCCTTCTCACCGCTCAAAATGTTCTTAACGGCCTCGAAGGAAGTAACCATGGAATGATCGATATTATTATAACGATGCTGTCCGTTACGTCCCACACAGTAAAGGTTATCAATCGTTTTCAGATAGTCAATCAGCGTGTCGATCTCATCATAAGTATCAAAGTATGCGGGATATGCTTTCTTCACCTTCTCCATATGAGTATCAATCACCACATCAGGGCTGTCGATAATACCAAGCTTGATCATCTCTTCCACACCCAGTTTGGAGAATTCTTCCTCGGTCATATCCCAGTACTCATCGCCTTCATTTACAAAGTACTCAAGTCCGATCCATACCGTATGCTCGAGATCCTTGATCATATAGGGAGACCAGTTGTTATAGATCTGGAAACGTCCCAGCTTCACGGTTCTGTCCTGTACATAAACCCAGCAATCCGGAACAATATTACCAACTGTCTTGATGTTGGTCTTGTTCTTCAGATTGATCTTGGGAACCAGTACACCAAGTGTCATATAATCACGATAAGGAAGTCCTGCTGCGATTCTCGCAGGTTCAGCGGGAACATCATTCATACCTGCCACCAGATCTCTGATCGGCATGGAGGAGATGATATAGTCACCATCCACATAGATTTCCTGCCCGTCCTTCTCATAGGAAACTCCCGTCAGAATATTATTGTCATTCTTGTGGACTTTAGTCACCTTTGCATTCTTTATGATCGTTCCCCCAAGCTTCTGAATTTCCTCTGCAGTCACATCCCAGAGCTGACCGGGACCGAGCTTCGGATATTTGAATTCCTCAATTAGGGAAGTTTCTACCTTACGATTCTTTTTCTTAAAGATCTTACCGAAAATATCCTTAATAATTGCTACAATAGATAATCCCTTTACGCGCTGTGCGCCCCAGGAAGCATCAATTTCACTGGGATGACGTCCCCACAAATTCTCTGTGTAATATTCAAAGAACATGGAATAAAGCTTACGTCCAAAACGATTAATGTAGAAATTCTCCAGATTATCCTCAGGCAGCTTGTGTACCATCGCAGCCAGATAGCTGAATCCAACCTTCATGGTAGTAAGAAATCCCATATTCGTAAAGGTTTCCGGCTTCAAGGAAATGGGATAATCGTAAAATTTGGAGTCAAACAAAATACGGGATACGCGGTGTCTTGTCAACATTACGCGATCTTCTTTTTCCGGGTCGGGACCGCCTTCGTGAAGAGGCATGGGACGATTCAGAATAATGTCATCATAGGTAGGCGCACCCTGCATGGGCAGCATCTTGTCCCACCATTCATTGACCTCAGGAATTTTGGAGAAGAAACGATGTCCCCCCATATCCATACGGTTTCCCTTATAATTTACAGTTTTGGAAATACCGCCAAAGCAGTCGCTTTCCTCAAAAACAATGACATCGATATCCTTTGATTTGGTTAAGAGTTCGTAAGCTGCAGTCAGTCCCGCAGGACCGGCACCAATGATAAGCGCTTTTTTCATGCTTTCCCTGTACCTTTCTCTTTTTTAAAGCAAACCGACCAAACGGTCGATATTGCTTAAACGTATTTATGGATTATACCACAGATTTGAAGAAGTGTCTATTACCGCCTTTTAAAATCAGCTCCGAAAGGTAAATTCTATTCTATGCCTGCCAGTTTTTTGAAATGTGTG
>CAMEIH010000082.1 GCA_945917985.1 uncultured Clostridium sp.
TTGTAGGGAAGGTAAAGGAAAAGAAAATGGGAGAATTGTTTGCAAACATGGACAAGATGGATATACAGGCAGAGCGGAGAAAGACGGCAGAGGCCGAGAAGAGGGCTGATGCGGCGGAGAAGAGAGCAGAGGAAGCGGAAAGGGAAAAAGAAAAAGGAATCAGGGAAGCCATAAAAATGGTCAAAGACTGTGGAGGAACAAAAGAGTTCATAGCTGACAGACTTTGCAATGCATATAACTTAAGTGAAGAAGAAGCAAATGAAAAGTTGAAACTTTATTGGGGAAATTAAGATCAAAGGGACTGTCTCATTAACGAATGGAAATTCGTGGAGAGACAGTCCCTTTAAAAAATCAATATTCCCTGCAAAGCTCCTCCGCCAGAGCGTCGATTTGAGCCAGGCTCTCGTCGTTCAGAGCAGATCTGATACATACGGAATTTTCCGTAAAGGTGATATCCTTGCTGTTTTCCAGCATGGTTTTCATGGTCTTGGCAGCCGTAGGTGCCCAGGTTCCGTTTTCCATAAGAGCAATGGTACGATTCTGATAATTTCTTTCCGTGAGACTGTTTATGAATTCGCGCATATAGGGGAAAACACCTGTATTGTAGGTGGTGGTGGCAAGCACCAGCTTTCCGTAGCGGAAGGCGTCCTCCACACATTCAGCCATATCCTCTCTGGCAAGGTCGGCTACCACGACTTTGGGACAGCCTTTTTCACGAAGCTTGTCAGCCAGAATTTCCACAGCCTTTTTGGTGTTCCCGTAGACGGAGGTGTAGGCGATCATGATACCTTCCGTTTCCACGCCGTAGGATGACCAGATATTGTAAAGGTTCAGATAATATTCGAGATTTTCTGTGAGAACAGGGCCATGCAGCGGACAGATGGTCTGAATGTCCAGACTGCCTGCTTTTTTGAGCAGCGTCTGAACCTGCATACCGTATTTCCCCACGATGCCGAAATAGTAGCGGCGTGCTTCGCATGCCCAGTCTTCTTCTGTGTCAAGGGCACCGAATTTACCGAAAGCATCGGCAGAGAAAAGAACCTTGTCACAGGCGTCATAAGTGACAATGACTTCCGGCCAGTGTACCATGGGAGCTGCCACAAAGGATAGTGTGTGCTTGCCAAGCACTAGGGTATCCCCTTCTTTTACAACCATTTTCCTGTCAGCATAATCAGTTCCAAAGAACTGCTTCATCATGTTGAAGGCTGCCAAGGAGGCAACGATCACTGCATCCGGATATTCCTTCATAAAGATTGCAATATTGGCAGAATGGTCAGGCTCCATGTGCTGTACGATCAGATAGTCCGGTTTCCTGCCATTCAAAGCTGCTTTCAGATTTGTAAGCCATTCTTCGGTAAAATGGGTGTCGACGGTATCCATCACCGCAATCTTTTCGTCCAGTATCACATAGGAGTTGTAGGCCATTCCGTTCTCTACGATATAGTGTCCCTCAAACAGATCGATATCGTGGTCGTTTACCCCTATGTATTTAATGTCTTTTGTGATTTCCATTAAAAAACTCCTTTCCTTTCACAGACGAGGTATTTGGGCGGAATCGAAACGCTTCCGCTCTGTCTTATATGGAGATTTTATCATATCGCTCTCAAATAGAACAGAGGAAATATGATATGGATTTTTCGTATGTTTTGCTTTATAGTAGAAGAGGTGGATCAAAAGATAAGGAGACACATTCCATGCAGCATGAAATGAATGCAATTGTTGTATTTAATAAGGCGAAGGACAAGCTGCTTTTCTGCAAAAGAAGGAAAGAACCTTTCAAAGGTCTCTATAATTTTGTGGGAGGCAAAATAAAACCGGGAGAAGAGCATATGCATGCGGCTTACCGGGAACTCTGTGAGGAAACAGGTATTACAGAGCGAGAAATAGAATTAATGCATTTTATGGATCTTACCTATTACACGGACGAAATACTGTTGGAAATTTATGTGGGCTATTTAAGCAGAGATTTTGAGGTATATGGGGAAGAAAACGAGTTGTTCTGGCTGGATGGAAATCACGATTTTTTTGACAGGAATGTGTTTGCGGGAAACGGAAATATCGGTCATATCCTGGAGTGCATCAGAAAGTATGAAACACAGAAGAAAGTCTGTAATTAATATGAAAAATAAAGGAGAGATTGTTATGAAAAGTGTGGATCAGAAGGAATTTTTAGGCGGTCAGGGGACAGTTCACTTTGACCATATTCTGGAGGCGGAGGAGATGCATGGCATGAACAGAGTTTATGCCAAGGTGACGCTGCAGAAGGGCTGTTCTGTGGGTTATCATGTGCATAACGGTGACGGGGAAGATTATTATGTGATCAAGGGCACAGCAACCATTGATGATAATCACGAAAGAACGCTGACATTGAAAGAGGGAGAACATTATTTCACACCGTCAGGCAAAGGTCACAGCCTCACCAATCTTCAGGATGAGGAATTACAGGTGATGGCACTGATCATTTATGATCATGAAAAAAAGGCATAGACAGAATACTGCCTGGCATTTGGTTGACGATAAACGCCATGGATGATACGATGATTGACAGAGGACCCGGATACGAAAAGGAGGAATTCTTTATGAGAAGATATGTTATTTTTGCATAGCACTGGCTATTGCAATTTTAGGAACAGGTAGAAACGTGTATTTAAATTTGTTATAGCCATTGCGATTCCCGGTAACAAAAAATATGTTTAAAGGCCATGTGCGGCCGATATACCAGGAGGGCAAAATGAGCTATAGAAGAGCAGAAGAGGTACTGCCAAGGGATGTCATTGAACTGATATGGCAGTATATTGACGGAGAAAATCTCTACATTCCCAGGAAAACGGAAAATAAGCAGGGATGGGGAAAGGGAACCGGAATCAGACAGGAGCTTTTTGAAAGAAATACATCCATTTTTCAGGAATATCTGAAGGGATGCAGAGTGGAAGAGCTTGCCGGCAAATATTTCCTTTCCGAAAAGAGTATTCAGCGCATTATACATGAAATGAAAAAGACTGCGTGAACAAGAGGGCCGATACGAGAGTGTCGGCCTGTCAAATATTACATAAGAAAAGCGGTGCACTGTGAGTAAAAAACCATTACGAAGAAGTCTTTTGACTATCAATTTCATATTGTTTATGCTATTGACCATTTCTTTTTCTGTGTCGGCGGAGGAACTGTCTGATTCTGAAAAAGAAAATGCGGCGGAAGCAGAGCTCCTTACAAATTATCAGGATTATCAGCAGCGTCTTGCTTCCATAGGTAAGCTGGCAGAGATTGAGGACAATGGATTTTCTGTGATCGAGGATCAGATTTTTCCTCTGGAGACGGAGTGCTTCGGAAGCGTTTCCCTTGTTCCTGCCATTGAGAAGGAATACCGAAGACTTGTGCTTTTCCTGATCACGGAGGATGGCACTGTGGTCTACAGGACAGACCAGCTGGAAACGAACAACCGTAACAGAGGAAGCCTCAAGCAGCCATTAAAGGAAATATCTGCGGTATCCTTTTTGGATGTAAACCGGGATGGCAGACAGGATATCATCCTGATTACTGCCTGTAAAAATCAATCCGGTACCTATTCGGGGAAAACGTATAAGGTCGGTGATGTGTTGTTTCAAAACGATACGGGATTTTATCGTGATTACAGGATATCGGATAAGATCAACCGCTTCGGTATGAACAAAAGCGCCAAATGTATCATTGCCTTTGTCAGAGATGGTTACTCCACGGAATTTTTATACACTGCGTCCACAAAAGTGGAGCTTTTGAAGAACGGATTTGAGGTCGTAGCGGAACAGAATTATGTAAGACAGTTCGAAAAGCTGGGCCGCCTTGAGGTGGTGCCGGGAACCTATACCATGGCTGATTTTTCCACCTTTATGATTTATCTTGTGAATGAACAGGGGTATATTGTTTGCAGCCTTCAACCCATGGGGGATTATGACAATTTGTATGCCCTAAAGGGAATTCAGTGCAAGGATATTGACGGGGTCTGGATGAAAGACATTATTGTTCTTGCCAGATATAGTAACAGCGGAACGGATAATGAGCTGATCATCAAAAATGACTATGCGGTCTATTATCAGCGGACCGGTGGCTTTGAAGCAGATAAAGAGATCAAGAAAAAAGTATACTGCAGTGATGAAAATACACTTGCGGAGCTTGTGGAAAAGGCGAGAGCTTATTGGGGGTGGAATTCAGAATCATGATAAAGATATTGATTGTAGATGATGAAAAACCGATCTGTGATCTGATCGACTTAAATCTGTCGGCGGCAGGTTATCACTGCACGGCGGTGCAGGACGGGCTTAAGGCCATCGAGGCTGTGGAAGAGGATGACTATGATCTGATCCTGCTTGACATTATGCTGCCGGGAGCAGACGGTTATGATGTGATGGAGTACATAAGACCCTTAAAAATTCCCGTGATTTTTATCTCTGCCAAGCATGAGGTGAAGGACAGAGTGAAGGGACTTAAGCTGGGAGCAGATGACTACCTGATCAAACCCTTTGATGTGGTGGAGCTGGTAGCCAGAGTGGAGGCGGTTCTTCGAAGGTACAATAAGACGGAGACGAAGATCACCATCGGTGACATTGAGATTGACAGTGTGGCAAGGCGGGTCAGTAAAAAGGGACAGCCGGTACCGCTTACCAGCAAGGAATTTGATCTTCTGATGCTTTTTGTGGAGAACCGGAATGTGGCTCTTTTCAGGGAGAATCTGTATGAGAAGGTGTGGGAGGACGAATATCTGTCAGACAGCAGAACTCTCGATCTTCATGTGCAGAGACTGCGGAAAAAGCTTGGCTGGGAACACAATCTTGTTGCAGTATATAAGGTAGGATATCGATTAGAGGTATAAGCATGAAATTTTCCAAAAAACTTTTGCTGTGGACCATGATCATTATTGCACTTACCCTTGGCTTTAGCGGCTTTTATTTTGTCAATTATGTATTTGAAACGTCTCTTGAGAGGGAAGTTGGTCAGGCCCTTGACGAAAACAGTATTCTTCGTTTCGCTTTTGAAACGGCAGCTCTTAACGTGCCTGTCAGGTACGGTGTGCTTCCGGACGGCACCATTGAGCAGATTGCGTCAAAGCTGGAGACAAGCGGTGACAGTGTCAGCAGGCTTCTTAGAATTTCGGATGAGGAGAAAAATGCTCTCTATGCAAGTGACGGATTTGAAGCGGACACCGTATTGCTTGATCAGGCACAGGAGAATGTCTGTGCATACAGAGTGATTCAGGCGGGAGAGCATTACTATATTCAGACAGGGAGAAAGATCAATGCACTTGACAGAATGTTATACCTGGAAACTCTCCGGGATGTTTCAGGGGTGTTCAGAGAGCGTGACATGGGCTACAGTGTTTACCGGCGAATGACGGTTCTGATGCTCGCTGTGGGTGTGTTTGTCATGTATCTGATCGCTTCTTTCCTGACAAAGCCCATTCGCCTTTTGACGAAGGCGACAAAAGAAATGACGGCGGGGGATTACAGCTATCGGGCAAAAAAAGTCAGCAATGACGAGCTGGGACAGCTGACCCTTGATTTTAATCAGATGGCAGAAGCCCTGGAAGAAAATATTGATAAGCTGGAGGAGGAGGTTCAGGCAAGGGAAGACTTTGTGGGAGCTTTTGCCCATGAGCTGAAGACACCGCTGACTTCCATTATCGGCTATGCGGATATGCTTCGCTTAAGAAAGCTGGATGAAGAGAAAAGCTTTCTCTCCGCAAATTACATTTATACGGAGGGAAAAAGGCTGGAAACCATGTCATTAAAGCTGCTCGATATTCTGGTGACCAAACAGGGAGAGGCTGAGATACAGCGAGTTTCCACGGAAAGCCTTTTTGAATATCTTCGCAGTATGTTTCATCCCAATGAAAGTATGGAATTTGTCTATTCCTATGAGAAGGATTATGTTCTGGCAGATGCCAATCTGATCAAGACCGTTCTCATCAATCTGCTTGACAATGCCTGCAAAGCCTCAGAGCCGGGCAGCAGGATTGAAATTATGGGGAAAGCGGAAGGGGAAAGCTACCGGTTTACCGTGAAGGATTACGGGGTGGGAATCCCGAAAGAGGAACTGACAAAGATCACCAAGGCTTTTTATATGGTGGACAAATCAAGGTCAAGAAGCAGAAACGGTGCCGGGCTTGGACTTTCCCTCTGTACGGAAATTCTGGGGCTCCATCATACGACGCTTGAGATTGACAGCACTTTAGGAGAAGGAACCGCCATAGGTTTTCTCCTGCAGCGGGAAGGAGGTAAGGATCATGAAGAAACAGACGCTTAACTTTTTCCTGATTCTCCTGACAGTGGTGGTCGTGGCATTTTCCATTTGGGGACCGGAAGCTCTTTCGGGTTACAAAGACAAAGGCGTATTAAACAGGATTCAGACAAAGGAGGAGGAAGCCGAAGGAGCAGGCTACCGCTACCGTTTAAGCAGCAATGAAAAGCTGTATATTTTATCCCGGTGTCTGAACAATCAGGTGATTCCCGAAAGTGAGCAGAGCGCCCTTACCAGGGAGACGGATGAAGAATATCAGGAACTGACGGGAACCTATGCTTTTGTGGTCAATCATAAGGGACCTTCCGGGCAGGAGATCACGGATGAGGAAATATATGAAACTGCAAATGAAGAAATCCATACCTTGAAGGAACTGGGAATTTTGCCCGATACCGTAAAGGAAGTGCAGTCCTCTTCCTATGAGGCAGTCCTGTATTCAGCCATTGATGTTCCGGAGCCGAGAAATAATGTGTCTGTCTGGAAGGTAAGTCTTTCCGGAAGTGTGCAGAATACCAACAAGAAAAACAGGCTGATCGATGTTTATATTGATGCGGATGACGGTAAAATATATGAATTTTATGCAAGAACGGAACTGAAGTGGGAAGAGATCGATCCGGATGAAATGATTGCGAAGTGGAGCTCTTATATGGGTCTTGGCAGTCCTGAGGAATATGAGACGGATAATCCGCTTTTGGAGACTACACCTTATTACAAAAAATATGTTTTTGCAGGGACCGGTGATGAGAGGACGATAGTCACAATCGGTTTTTATGAGGGAATCAATGAGTTATTTTTAAAGATCTCCAAATGATGCAACTTTGATGCAAAAATGATGCAAAAAAGATACAAATATGATGAAACTTTGATGCACTCTCTGTGTATGCTTATAACAGATACACGGAGAGGAGCATCATTTTTTATGAGAAGAAAAGAGAAACACGAGGAGAGAAGAAAAGAGGAGATCAAGGGATTCTTGATGGCAGCTATATGGGGAATCCTTCTTGGAATTGCAGTGGTTTTTGCATCCATGGCCATGCGGGTGGTGGCGGCGCCACAGCACATTCGGGAAGAGGAGAATGAAAAAGAGCAGGTTATGCTGCAGGAAGAGGAGAAGAAAGAGACGCAGACTGTGCTTCGGGAAGAGGAGGCAGAAGTACAGACAATTCAGCATGAGTCCAAGGAAACAATATCTGAGGACCAACAGCAGATGCAGGAGGCTGTTCTGAAAACCCAGGCAGATGCACAGAAGGAATTCATGGAACGGCAGAAGGAAAAGGTCCTTTATCTGACGTTCGATGACGGTCCTTCTGCGGAGAATACAGATAAAGTTCTGGATGTACTAAAAAAGAAAAATGTGAAGGCGACCTTCTTTGTGATCGGAGAATATGTGCGTAAGAATCCGGAGACGGCAAAACGGATTGTGGAGGAAGGCCATGCCATAGGGATTCACTGTGACGTGCATGATTATAATCCTTTATACCGGAGTGTTGACAGCTACATAGAAGATTTTGAAAAGGCATCCGAAACTGTTTTTCAGGTTACCGGAGTGAAGACCAGATTGTTTCGCTTTCCGGGAGGAAGTGTCAATGCCTATAACAGGGAAGTGCGCGAAGATATCATTGCGGAGATGGAAAAGAGAGGTTATATCTATTTTGACTGGAATGCCAGCCTTGAAGATGCTTCCGGAAACGCAAAAACGCCTGCGGAACTCATTCGAAATGCCAGAGAAACTGCACTGGACAGAAAAAAAGTAGTGCTCCTTGCCCATGACAGAGTGGAATCTACGGCGCTTGCACTGGAAGCGCTGATTGAAGCGTTTCCGGATTACCGGATGGAGGTACTGACGGTAGATGTGGAACCGGTGCAGTTCTGATTCCATGTGCCTGAATGGAGATTAGATTCCGACAGTAGTGAAAGGTAAAAATTTTTCGCAATAAATTTGCTGATATACTGCGGAC
>CAMEIH010000083.1 GCA_945917985.1 uncultured Clostridium sp.
CTCTGTGAGCAGAACCGAAAGCGTCACATACATAATCATCAGCAAGATCAGCAAGTTCTTTAGCGAATGCCTCACCGGCCTTGTTAGGCTTTGTCTCTTCTTCGCCACGGAAACGTGTATTCTGAAGGAGAACAACATCTCCATCCTTCATTGCTGCTACTGCATCTGTAGCAGCCTGTCCTGTAACGTTATAATCGGAAACGAAAACTACTTCCTTGCCGAGCTTCTCGGAAAGTCTCTTTGCAACAGGTGCCAGAGATTCGCCTTCGTTAGGGCCGTTCTTTACTTTGCCAAGGTGGGAGCAAAGAATTACCTTGCCGCCGTCTGCCAGTAATTTCTTGATTGTAGGAAGTGCTGCATTGATACGTGTCTCATCGGTAATCTCACCATTCTTGAGGGGTACGTTGAAATCACATCTAACAAGTACGCGCTTTCCTGCTACGTTGATATCATCAACTGATTTCTTGTTTAATCCCATGATTATTTCCTCCATATTTTATTAGATTCTTTCAAATCCTGTTTTACCACGGATTATTATCCGTGATATAAAAAGGGTCCGGTCCATAAGACCGGACCCTAAAGGTCTTCAAAAACAACCTCTCTGCTCAGCAGAAGAACGCTTGCGTTCTTCCAAAGCTTCGCAATCTGCGAAGCGTTTTTATGCTAACTCTGAGAAGTATTTGATTGTTCTTACCATCTGGCTTGTGTAAGAATTCTCGTTGTCATACCAAGATACAACCTGTACCTGTGTATTGCCATCTTCCATAGGAGCTACCATTGTCTGTGTAGCATCGAAGATAGAACCATATGTGCTTCCGATGATATCAGAAGATACGATCTCGTCTGTGTTGTATCCGAAGGATTCTGTAGAAGCAGCCTTCATAGCCTCGTTGATCTGATCCTTGGTAACCTGTCCCTTAACAACTGCAACAAGGATTGTTGTAGAACCTGTAGGGGTAGGAACACGCTGAGCAGAACCGATGAGCTTGCCGTTTAATTCAGGGATTACAAGGCCGATTGCCTTAGCAGCACCTGTTGAGTTGGGAACGATGTTCTGAGCGCCTGCACGGCTTCTTCTCTTATCACCCTTTCTCTGAGGTCCGTCAAGGATCATCTGATCACCTGTGTAAGCGTGAACTGTTGTCATGATACCGCTCATGATAGGAGCAAGATCATTCAGAGCCTTAGCCATGGGAGCTAAGCAGTTTGTTGTACAGGAAGCTGCAGAAATAACTGTATCTTCAGGCTTTAATGTCTTGTGGTTTACATTGTAAACGATGGTAGGAAGGTCATTTCCTGCAGGTGCGGAGATAACAACCTTACGAGCGCCTGCTGCGATGTGAGCGCTTGCCTTTTCCTTGGATGTATAGAAACCTGTACACTCAAGAACAACGTCTACCTTTAAATCTCCCCAAGGAAGGTTCTTAGCGTCTGCTTCTTTGTAGATTGTGATGGTCTTTCCGTTAACTGTGATGGAATCTTCACCAGCAGAAACGCTGTCAGCATATTTGTATTTGCCCTGTGCGGTGTCATACTTTAATAAGTGTGCCAGCATATCAGGACTTGTTAAGTCGTTGATTGCTACTACTTCATAACCTTCTGCATCAAACATCTGTCTGAATGCAAGACGACCAATACGGCCGAAACCATTAATTGCTACTCTTACTGCCATTTTAGTTTCCTCCTAAAAATGATAATTATAAAATATATTATTTTGCAATCCGGCAGAATCTTATGATTCAAAAGATTGTCAAAATTTTATCAGCACGATTATTTTACCTAATTTGTCCAAAAAGTGCAAGATGTAAATTGAAAATATTTGCATTTTCAAGGTAAATTTAATGTAATTTTTATAATTTCGCATTTTTCGACCTGTATGTTGCGTTTTTTTTGCAAATGAACTAGACTTTACTCATGCAAAAAACATGATACTATTTACCATGTTCTATCAAGGAGGACACTATGGCCATTACAGCAGATTATCATTTACACTCTTATTTCTCGGGAGACAGTAACACTCCCATGGAAGAGATGATTCGGAGGGGAATTTCTCTCGGTCTCAGTACCATGTGCTTTACCGAACATATGGACCTTGATTACGTCTACGAAAAACCGGAAGATAAAGGCATGTTTGAACTGAATACGGATTCCTACCTTTATGAGCTTGCCACCCTAAAAAACAAATATGAGGGACAGATCAAGCTTCTGTTTGGCGTAGAGCTTGGCGTCCAGCCCCATCTTCGGAGGGAGCTTGCCCTGTATGCGAAGAGCTTTCCCTTTGATTTCATCATCGCTTCCTCTCATTTATGTAACAGGAAAGATCCCTATTATCCCTCATTTTATGAGGGCAGGAGCGACGAGGAGGCATACCGGGAATACTTTTTATCCATCCTGGATAATCTGAAAGCCTTCAGCAATTTTGATGTGTACGGGCATATCGATTATGTGGTGCGCTACGGAAAAACAAAGGATGCGGACTATTCCTATGAAAAATATAAGGATATTTTAGACCGGATACTCGAAATACTTCTGGAAAAAGAAAAAGGAATTGAGATCAACACTGGCGCCATCGGCTATCACTTAAAGGATTTAAATCCCTGCACGGATATCATTAAGCGCTACAGGGAGCTTGGGGGTGAAATCATCACCATCGGCTCCGATGCCCATACTCCCGAAAACATTACAAGAGGTTTTGACAGAGCCGCCGAGGTGCTTTCTGCCTGCGGTTTCAAGTACTACACCACTTTTGAAAACCGTATGCCGGAATTTCACAGGATTTAGAGAAGGCGGTGTCAGTCAATGACACCGCCTCCTAAAATATATTCACCGTCATAAAATACAACTGCCTGTCCCGGTGTAATGGCGCGCACCGGCTTCTCAAAGCTACAGTGGATCTTATCTTCTCCCGTCTGCTCTATGGAACACCATTCACCCTGATGGGCATATCGCACCTTCGCCCACACTCTCTTAGGTTCCGGCAAAGACTCCACGCTCATATAATTGATGTGGCTGCAGGTAAGCTCTGTGCGGAACACATCCTCCGCTTCCCCGATCACCACCTCATCTGTTTCCGGTCTGATTTCCGAGACAAACACCTGATGACCCATGGCAAGACCGAGACCTTTTCTCTGACCTATGGTGTAATGGGTGATTCCCTTATGCTGCCCGAGAACGGTTCCGTCCTTTGTCACAAAGTTACCGGGACCCGGCACCTTTTCCGGCACCTCTCTCTCGATAAACCCGGCATAGTCTCCGTCAGGCACAAAGCAGATATCCTGGCTGTCAGGTTTATGTGCCACAGGCAGGTTATTCCGGATTGCCAGTTCCCGTATTTCTTCTTTATGATAAGCGCCTACAGGCATCAGCGTATGGGAAAGCTGATACTGTGTCAGATTATAAAGGGCGTAGGTCTGATCCTTCTTTGCCGTCACGGAATTGCGGATGGCAAATCTGCCGTTTGGAAGCTGTTCTATCCGGGCATAATGACCGGTGGCAATGTAATCCGCGCCGATCTCCATGCTTCTCTTTAGGAGAGATTCCCACTTCACATAGCGGTTGCAGGCAATGCAGGGATTGGGCGTTCTGCCTGCCAGATATTCCTTCACAAAGTAGTCCATCACATTGCTTTTGAATTCCTGTTTGAAGTTCATCACATAATAGGGAATATCGAGTACCTGAGCCACTCTTCTGGCATCATCCACTGCGGAAAGACCGCAGCATCCGCCGCTCTCTTCCTTTGCCGCTTCCTCTTCATCCTGCCAGATCTGCATGGTGACACCGATCACATCATATCCCTGTTCCTTAAGAAGAAAGGCGGCTACGGATGAATCCACACCGCCTGACATTCCCACTACTACTTTTTTCTTCATATATTGCTGCTGTCCTTTTAGTACTCTTCCTGTTCTGCTTCCTCACCTTCATGAATATCGGACTTGGGCTTTTCCAAGCCTTCAATGGTGATATTGTTTTTCTGGGCATAATCCCAGAGTGCCGCATGGATTGCTTCCTCTGCCAGCAAAGAACAGTGTACCTTTACAGGGGGCAGTCCGTCAAGGGCTTCCATCACCGCTTTGTTGGTGACCTCCATTGCCTCCTGAATGGTCTTTCCCTTTACAAGCTCGGTGGCCATACTGCTGGTTGCAACCGCAGCGCCGCAGCCGAAGGTCTTAAACTTGCAGTCTCTGATCACCTGATTCTCATCGATATCAAGATAAATACGCATGATATCACCGCATTTTGCATTACCCACAGTGCCCACACCGCTGGCATTCTCTATCTCTCCCACATTTCGCGGGTTATTAAAATGGTCCATTACTTTTTCACTGTACATTTTTGTTTCTCCTTTTGATTCTGTCTGTCAGTCCATTTTATTCTTTTTTACAAAATCCTCATACAAAGGGGACATGGATCTCAATTTGTTCACAATCTCCTTAATGCTGTCCACCACATAGTCGATTTCTTCCTTTGTGTTCTCCTCACTCAAAGTCAGCCGCAAGGATCCGTGCGCAATTTCATGAGGCAGCCCGATGGCAAGCAGCACATGGGAAGGATCCAGAGATCCCGAGGTACATGCCGAACCACTGGAAGCACAGATTCCCTTCATGTCCAGCATGATCAGCAGGGATTCACCCTCAATAAACTGAAAGCTGAAATTGACGTTGTTTGGCAGTCTTTTTACCCTGTCACCGTTTAACCGACAGTAGGGAATTTCCTTCTCAATTCTGCCGATCAGATAATCCCGAAGCTCTGTCTCCTTTTCCATGCGCTCCGTAAGGCTTTCAAAGGCTCTCTTTACCGCTGCCCCGTAGCCCACGATACCGGGAATGTTCTCTGTTCCCGCACGGCGGCTTCTCTCCTGCTGTCCTCCGTGAACAAAGGAGCGAATCTTAATGCCTTTTCTGATATAAAGGAAACCGATTCCTTTGGGCCCGTTAATCTTGTGTCCGCTGGTGGAGAGCATATCAATATGATCCTCATCCACATTGATGGGCACATGACCGTATGCCTGAACCGCGTCTGTATGGAAAAGAATTCCGTGCGCTTTGGCAATCTCACCGATCTCCCTGATAGGCTGAATGGTACCGATCTCATTGTTGGCAAACATAACGGAAATCAGAATCGTGTCCGGACGAATCGCCTTTTTTAACTCATCCAGTTTGATCACACCGTTTTCATCCACGTCAACATAAGTGATCTCATAGCCTCTCGTCTTCAGATAATCGCAGGTGTGAAGAATGGCGTGATGCTCGATCCTGGATGTGATAATGTGCTTCCCCTTGGAGGCATAAGCTTCTGCCGTTGCCACCAGAGCCCAGTTGTCAGACTCTGATCCTCCCGCCGTAAAGTAAATTTCCGCAGGCGTGGCACCGATACTCTCCGCAATGATCTCCCGGGCCTGTGTCATGGCTTTTTTGCTCTCGGCACCCAGAGAATAGATGCTGCTGGCATTCCCGTAATGCTCCGTAAAAAAAGGAAGCATGGCGTCCACCGCCTCTTTTGCGGTCTTCGTCGTAGCTGCATTGTCAAGATATATAATTTTATCCATCATTTCTGTTGGTCCTTTCTTTTCGTATTCCTAGTTAACAACTAGGTTTTCTATGCCTCAATATATCATTTTCCCTGTGTTCTGTCAATCTCGTCTCCTGCATATATTTATCAATAACATTCTCATCCGGCGTGAAAATTTATGCATCGAATCCACCTTAAAAATCCTCTTATCACAGGAACTATTATCCTCACACTCACCGGCTTTTTAAGCCGGTTTATCGGATTTTTTTACCGTATTTTTCTGTCACGCACCTTTGGGGCTGAGGGAATGGGAATCTATCAGCTCACCTCTCCCGTTCTTGCCCTCACCTTTGCCCTTACCGCAGCCGGAATGCAGACTGCCATCTCCAAATATGTTGCGGGGGAGGCCAGCACTAAAAATTATCGGTATTCTTTTCTCCATTTATTCTCCGGTTTTCTGCTTTCCATGGCAGTTTCCGTTTTGTGCACACTTTTCATCTACTGTTTTGCTGATGAGATCGCCGTTTCTTTCCTGTTGGAAGAGAGGACTGCTCCTCTGCTTCGCATTATCGCCCTGTCCATTCCCATGGCCACGGTGCACTCCTGCATCAACGGCTATTTTTACGGCATCAAAAAAGCAGTTGTGCCCTCCATCTGTCAGCTCTCCGAGCAGATCGTGCGTGTGGGAAGCGTGTATCTCATTTATTATCTCAGCCTGCAAAAAGGGTATGCGCCCACAATCAGTTTTGCCGTTGTGGGGCTTGTCATCGGAGAAAGCGCTTCCATGATCGTATCCCTGATCGCACTCAAAGCGCACTATCACCATATTCTTCCACCTGATTACCCTTCTCTGTTACAGGTAAAAGGAAAGGAGCTTCGGGCTGCTTCCTCTCATCTTTTGAAACTGGCAGTGCCCCTGTCCCTGAACAGAGTCATCATCAACTTCCTCATGAGTGTGGAATCCATCTTTATCCCAAACAGGCTCATGCTTTACGGCTATGACCACGGGGCAGCATTAAGTGTCTACGGGATTCTCACCGGCATGTCCCTGCCCCTGATTCTCTTTCCAAGCGCCATCACCGGCTCCATCTGCGTACTGCTCCTTCCGGCTGTCTCGGAGGCTGATGCCACCGGCAACAGACGGGTCGTGGTAAAAGCAGTACATAAATCCATCAAATACGGATTCCTGCTGGGCATCCTGTTTACCGCCGTCTTCTTTCTGTTCGGCCGCTTTCTCGGAAATCTTCTGTATCAGAACGATACCGCAGGTAACTTTATCATGATCCTTGGATTCCTCTGTCCGCTGATGTATATTGCGAGCACCTTAAGCAGCATCCTGAACGGCCTTGGCAAGACGGGACTCACCTTTCTCTACAGTATGATCAGTCTGCTTGTGCGCCTTGGCTTCGTGTTTTTCCTGATCCCCGTCTTAGGGATAAACGGTTATCTCTGGGGACTTCTTACAAGCCAGCTGGTACAGACTTTACTTTGTATGTTCGCGGTCAGGGAGTATTTTTAGCTGTTATTTGATGACGGGTTTTTCCTGTCACTGTCAGGCTTTTCCGCTCTTACATATCAGGCTTTCCGCTTTCATATATGACAAGAAGGCGACCCTTTTGCACGGAGATTTCTGCCGTCTCCCCTGTAAATTCATTGCTGACGCCGAGGGGAAAGCTGTCGCAAAGCACGGCATTTTCAAGTGGGTATTTCAATCCCTGTATGGTAACGCCCTCGGCTTTTTCTCCGTAGGCAAAGACAGACACATAGCCTTTCCTGTCACTGTGAAAGGTAATGCTGTCATTTTGGAGCATGGTGATCACCTGATTTTCATGGAAAAGATATCCTCTTGCGTGGTGATCCGCCAAATAAGCAAGGCTCTGGATGTTGGCATAGGTATGATCGATCCTGCCTCCGCACCCACCATAGATATAAAAGATTTCATAACCTTTTTTCAGCCCTTCCTTCAGGGCTACTATCATATCGGTCTCATCCTTCTCCGGTTTTAGGGCAATCACATTAGGGTGCTCGGGCACATAGGAAAGAGAGTCAAAATCTCCCACCACGAGATCGATCCTGTTTTCCTTTAAATACTCATAGCCGCCGTCCACCGCAATGACAAAATCTTCTTTTTTTAAGTTTAAGAAGAGCCGGCTGCAATCGCCGGCTCCCGCTATGTAACATATTCCCTGATGCAAAGCTTACTCCTCACTTAACTGAAACTGGCCTACTAACTCTTTAAGGGAAATTGCCTGTGCGGACAATTCTTCGCTGGTTGCAGAGGTTTCCTGTGCCGCAGCGGAATTATTCTGGATCACACTGCTGATCTGCTCCACGCTTGCTTCGATCTCTTTCACAGAGCCAGCCTGCTTATCGGAAGCCATACGGATATTAGCCACAGCCAGAACAAGCTTATCCATTTCATCTATCACACGATTTAAGGCAGTTGCCGTATCATCTGTTATCTCATTGCCCTTCTGTACTTCGTGAATGGCTTTATCAATCAGCGTTTTTGTGCTGACAGCACTGGCTGCACTGTCCTCAGCCAGCTTTCTGATCTGGTCTGCAACTACCGCAAAACCATTTCCTCACTCTCCGG
>CAMEIH010000084.1 GCA_945917985.1 uncultured Clostridium sp.
CCATCTTTTCTGTCATTTTCATGTCATTATCATGGAGTGACTGGGCTGTCGTTGCGATAAATTCTGCCAGTTTGCTGTACAGAAGCTCAAGCCTGTAAATATGCAGCGGCAGATTTTCAAGAAAGGTCATCACTTCATCCCTCGCATCTCCCAGATAGCAGTCATCAAAGGTTCCGGTCAGACTTTCTGCCTTCTCATATGCTGTCTGCAGATTTTGAACAATATCCGCCATCATTAAATAAAATCCAACCATTGCTTCCTGGTCGCATACCGTTTTACCACTCTTCCTGTCCATTTTCTTCCCCTCTCTCCAATATTTTGTAGATTTGCTTTCTCATGACTCCGGGAGAGAGAGTCCTGGGCCTTCCCCTTGTCCTGTGATAAAGAAATCCCCTCTGTTCCTTCCAGTAATATATTTTCTCACTCTCCAGATGTCCTGTATCATACTCATCGATGAGAATGCAGCCTTCCATATCTTCATTCCCATTTATCCATGCCGATTCTTCCACACTCTCCCATCTGCCTCTTTCCGTTTTTTCTTCCTTCAGGCACAGATAATCGGCATGCTTTAAAAGCTCAGCCATAAAAAAATCTCTTCTGATGCATCCGGCCTCATAGCCGTCCTTTGTCTTTATCATCGTAATCAATATGTCTCCCGGAAGCACTGCCATGTTTACGTGGTTCAGCCTGACATGCCTTTTACAGTTTCTGTACTGCTCAAAAAGATATATGATTTCTGCCCCTTCCTTAGTCAGCTTGCCATCTGTAGCAAGAATTCCTTTCCCTTTCAAAGAATCTGTTGTCTCCCTGATGTACTTTTCTTTTTTCTCCTGCTCCGGGAGGTGCCAGGTAATACCGAAGGGGATTCTGCCTCTGGATACACTTGTCAAAAATACGATTTCTTTTTCTGTAAATCTCATAGCCCCTCCTTATATTTTTAATATTTCCTGGTAATCTTCCCATTCATCATAAAATACATCATCAGCATCCAGATATTTCTCCATGGCCTCACAAGCCTGCTTTATAGGATCTTCACCCTGCTCAGCCAATAATCCGTGATACTGCAGGGTCAAATCGGCAAAGGCCATGGCAACCAGATGGGCTTCCCCGTCCCAGCTGTTTACATCATCCATCGCCAGCTTCAACTTTACTGCTTTTTGATAGGTATCCGTCATCAGATCATGAATCTCTGTCAAGCCGTCTTTCACTGTCACAAATTTATTCTGTATGCATCTAAAATCCTCCACGTGCCTGTGCCTCCTTGCTATCCGCTATCTGATTCCAGGTTTCTTCCATTTGCCGTGCCATTTTGATGCAGCTTTCCAAACCCGTGATTCCCATTTCGACATTATTCAGTATCCTGTCAT
The DNA here is from genome assembly GCA_945917985.1 of uncultured Clostridium sp. Taxonomy (GTDB): domain Bacteria; phylum Bacillota; class Clostridia; order Lachnospirales; family Lachnospiraceae; genus Suilimivivens. Next base: position 1,368 of record CAMEIH010000084.1, read on the forward strand.
ATTTCTCTTTCCATCTTTCCTGATGGGTATCAAAGGTAGTCAGGATAAGCCCCTGTGCAGAATCGGGATTGCAGATGAGCGCGCTGTTGCTGGCCTCCAGGTTATTGGAGGCATCATCATAATATTCTTTTATCTCACTCTTTTTTTCTTCCAGCTTGTCGGCCAGCTTTCCATATTTTTTTGCCTTTGCCCTCTCTTCTGCTCCGGGAACCCTAAGCCATATTTTTATGGTATCCATTTGTCCTCACTCCCTATTCCTTCGGTAAGCGTATCATTACGCCTGCACCCTTCTTATACAGCAGTCCATCTTCCACCCGGTCCGGCAGATCCTTCCCGCGAAAAGCCGGAAATGGGGTGTTCATGCCGGCTTCCCCAAGAATCAGTCCATACTCGGCAGTCTTGACCAGCTTGGCTGTCTCATTGCGGGCGGGCATATGCGCAGAGTGTCCAATTATCACAATGAGGATTCCTGTCTCAGCCGCATGGATCAAGGTCTGAACGATTTCGCTTTTATCCCTGGTAAACTCGGCGAAATCTTCCAGTCCATTAATAAATACACAGTACTTTTCCAGTGTGTGATAATACTCTCTTACACTCATTCTGCCTCTTTCGGCAGCACAGTCCTCTTTTCTTTCTTCCGTCAGGTCAGCAAGCTCCTCTATGCTCTCCTGTAATACCTCTTCCGAATTGACATACACCACATTGTCCTGATTCTCCATATCCTGAAACTCATAATCTTTTGCATCAAACAGATAAACTTTGGTAAATTCTTTCAGCTGTCCAAGCACAATTCTTCCTGCATTGCTCTTTCCGCTTCTTACAGGTCCCACAATCAGGAATGGCGTATCTGCTGTTGAAATACCGAGCTTTTTCACCTGCTGTTTTTCAAGTCCCAGATAGATATCTGCCTGCTCGCCCGGCTCATATCCGGAAAGCATGTTAAGATAGAACTGTTCCGGTAACACCGCAATCCCCTTTGCCTTTTCTTCACTGCTTTTCTCTTTCATCTCTCTGATCAGGGCAAGCAGATTCTGATTGTACTCCATAGCTGTTTCATAAGGCACCGGGCAGTAAATCTGCATCAAATTGATATCCTCGGTTTTCACAAGGGCCCGTCCCCTGATTTCCGGCAGCTCATACTCACTTCTCCCAACAATATTCCTGGGTTCCATAGGTTCATAATTGTATCCGGCTATCTTGACTTTGATCTGATTCATTAGTGCATATTTGACTACATTACTTCTGGATGCCGTGATCGCCAGATAGATTCCAAGATTTGCTCCGTCTCTCGCAAGCTGTACAAAGAATCCTTCATCAATTCCAAGTTCCTTTACCACATCATAATTATCAATCATCACCAGTATGGCTTTCAGTTTTTCCCCGGCGGTCTGGTTGTAAATTTCAAAATTCTGTGCCATGGCAGCAGACATTAACTGTTTTCTTTCTCTCATTTCCCCGGCAAGCAGCCGCCAGAGCTTTGCCTGTTTTTCCGTATCATCATAGGTAATATAATCAGCTACATGGGGCAAAGCTTTCATAGGAAGAAGCGCACTGTTTCCGAAGTCCAATATGTATGCGTTCAGGTTCCTCACACTGTTCCTGGCACAAAGCCCAAGCAACAGGGTCGATAAGAAGACTGTTTTGCCGTAACCGGGAGAAGCAAAGAAGATCACATGCCCATTGTGGAGCAGGTCAATCACATATTCTGACTGTCTTTGCTCTTTGGGGATATCCTCAAGTCCGATGGAAACTGCAAGATCTGTCTGTTCATAAGAGGCACTGTCCTCTATCTGTTCCAAACAGGGTGCAACCATGACAGGCCTGAGCGGCGGCAGCCATGGACTCTTAATCCCGGGTATCTGCATCTTCTCAAAAGTCTCCTTAAGATAATCCACCGTGACATCCAGCTGCGTCTTTCGTATCCGGCTGTTCTCCATGGAATCTGACAGATCCTGATTGATCAGCTGTCCCTGTCCAAGCTTATTGACCAAATAAACCCTCTTGTCTCCTTCTTTCTTTTCCTCTTCCTCACCATAGGCTCCCCCGCTGAACGCAGACTGGAACAATTCATAAATTTCATTGTTTCCTACCTGCAGATAAGCCCGCCCGGGACGGGTGATGGATGCCGCATCCGGTGTTTTCAGCATCTCCCGGCTGTCAGCCTCATTCTGCACTTTTAAGCAGAGTTTGAATCTGGAGTTGGTCCAGATTTGTTCATCTACTACGCCGGATGGTTTCTGCGTTGCCAGTATCAGATGAATGCCAAGGCTTCGTCCTATTCTTGCGGTGGAAACCAGCTCTTTCATAAATTCCGGCTGTTCCTTTTTCAGTTCCGCAAACTCATCACTGATCAGGAACAAATGGGGAATAGGCTCTGTCGCTTTTCCCAGCTTATACAGCTTATGATAGCCATTGATGTGATTTACGTTGAACTCATTAAAAATCCTCTGCCGTCTTGCCAGTTCACTCTTTATGGACACCATGGCACGGTAACTTTCCGAACCGTCCAGATTGGTGATAGTTCCGAGAAGATGAGGAAGGTTGCGGAACAGATTTGCCATACCGCCTCCCTTATAGTCGATCAGTAAAAAACCGACCTCATAGGGATGAAAATTCACCGCGAGTGACAAAATATAGCTCTGAATGATCTCAGATTTACCGCTTCCTGTAGTACCTGCCACGAGACCATGTGGTCCGTGTGCTTTTTCATGAAGATTCAGCTCCACATAATTGTCCTGTTCCCGGACACCGAGCGGAACTGCCAATGATTTATAACTTTCATGGCTTTTCCATCTCTCTGCCGCCTGCAGTTCCTGCGGATGTTTGATATGATACATTTCAAAAAATGTAATGCTTTCCGGAATTTGGGATACCATACCCTTCTCATGGATAACCGCCGCCGTTTTACGGCTCATTCTTTCTACATCTATATCCGTCATGGAAACCGTTTCAAATTCTCTGTTGACCCTTATTCCCTCATCCAAAAGCAGATGTCCCGTTTGGGAGTTATCGATCACACAGACCGTTTTGACATTTTCCGGCAGTTTTGCCAGCTGGTCTGTTGTATAAATAATGCTGATGGAAAGATTCTCCGACTGCTTTCCCAAATACTCCATAATTGCATGGTCCCGGATCAGTCTCGGTTCATCGATCACAAATAAAAGGTGGGGCGAAAAAGACATATCATTTCCTTTTTCCTCGACCCTCTGTTTCCTTTCCTTCAAGACCTGCAGAATGCTTCCGAGAACCTGATCCCTCACGCTGTCCGTAAAAATCCCCGCCGTGACATTCACTGCCTGTATTCTAAGGTGTGGATACCAGCGCAAATAAGAGAATATTTCCTCATCCACTGCATTCCCGATAAATACAATTTGAAGATCATGGTAACTGTGAAAAAAGCATGTCTGTGCAAGGAGATATTTTATCTGGTTATGCAGATATTCTATCTCCCCTACGATTCCCAAATGAGCTCTTCTCAAATTCACTGTTACCGGGATATGACGGATTGTCTCAAAATCATGGAAAAGCTGCTCTGCTTCATCCACAAGCTCATCCTCATCTGTCCGCAGCTCATCCCTGTTATATTCCACTTTAATCATGGACTCTCCGCTCCGGAATCCCAGCGATACCTGAAGGAAATCCTCATCTTCAGGGCTTCTCTCATAGAGTCTGCTGTCATACTCGGTTACCATCCTTTGAAGTTCATGAATTTCCGGAACTTTAAAATCAAGTGTTTCCCTTTCCTCCTGCCGCTTTCGGCGGATCAATCTGCGGAGTCCTGCCAGGTAGTCATAATACACCTCTTCCCTTTTATCATTCTTCTGTTTCAGTTCCTTTTTTTCACTAAAAAAACGCTGTATGGAAAAAATGGTAGTCACAATACTCATGCAGATACTGGCGATAACGTACAGACCTCTTTTCATATAGATCCCGATAAAAGCAGTCACTGCTACCATCAAAAGTGGAGGAATGATCATCTGTGCCAGCGAACTTTTTGACATGACCTCTTTTTTCGGCGGCTCTTTGACTGTAATCTTTTCCGCCCCGGTCTGCCGGAATATCCTTGGTGACTTTTTGTAGTAGGGAAACCCTTCAAAGGGAACCTCCCTGCACGGAAGTTCTCTTAATGTACATTGATAGCTTTCTGTTTCCCCTTCTATGGTAAGGCTTCCCTTAAAAAAAGTGATTGTAAGTCCTTTTATCCTTAACCGGTCTCCCGGTGTAATTTCCGCTTTTTCTTTTACAGGTTTTCCCTCCAAAAAAACCTCTTCTTTTCCTTCTGCATATAAGAAATTCCCAAAAAGAAGAAGTTTTTTATTAAGACCGGGTATACTGATATCTCCACCGGAGGAACCAATGACAATTTTTTCTTTTTCCGCAAAACAGCGTATCTGTTCCATCCTAATCCTCCTCTGTATATTTCTTTCCAATTTCAGTGATTGCATTGCCAAGTTCATTCATACGACTCTGTTTTTCTTCCCCGTCCATGGTGACATTTCCCTCCAGATAATTCAGTTCCTTCATATAGGCGTAAATCAAAAGTTTGTCATCGGATAGTGCCTTGGCATTATTCTCTGCCTTTTCAAAATCAGACCGTCCCACAGCTATCCAGTATTCCAGCTCTACTTCATTGGAATAGATGCTGATCTTATCCAGTACATTGGCCAGTTCCTCTTTTTCCAGGGCTTCACTTCTTGCGTAAGAGACCGCGAGAATATATTTGGTGTAGGTATCCATCTGATCCGGTTCAATTTTCTTCAAGTTGTCAATACAGTCCACATAATTCTGTACGGTGTAGGCACGGCTTGCGCGTATCATCGCTTTATTTCTTGGCATTACCACAAAGGTCTGGTAACCTGTATAAATAAGAAGCACTGCAAGCAGGACAAATACTCCTGCTGTTATCCTTTTCTGTAATTGATAACCTTTTTTATCCAGTCTTATTTTTTTATATTTATTTATTTCATACAGTTCCTCCGCTTTTTCCCGAATCTGCCTATGCAGTTCCTCCAGAGACTCGCTCTGTAGTACGAAAGAAACTCCTTTATCTTTGCGTAAAATTTCCAATCCGCTTTCTTTCACCTGCATGTAGCTGTATTTCCTGCTGAGCACACCCGCTGCCAGAAGTTGATATTCCTCAAAAAACGCATCTTCCGACATTCCGGTCTGTCTGATATCCCTCAATGCCAGATAAGGCATATAATTACAGTCATAATATATATTCTCTTCCTCCAAAGGCAGTTCGTAATTCTGCCAGGTTTCCTCAAGTTTTCTGAAATTCTGCAAAAATCGGTAACGGTACTCCAGTTCCTCGGATTTCAGTTCGCTCAAAGGATGCATGCCTTCCACATTAAATTTCCAGATTACATCTTCACCGTCTTCTGTAATCGTACAGGGCAAAAGTCCCTGTCTTTTTCTTGTAAGATATTCATAATCAAAAATACCTGCCGCCCTCAGCTCCGATTTCTTTATCCTTCTTTCCAAAACACTCTCTTTTGTTTCCATGGCTTGTCCTTTCTCTTCTCTTGTTCAATTATGGCAATAATAATTTCGCTCCTGAGCAGATATGTGCCTGTTCATAAGTAGATCCCACATCGATTTTCCTTCCGCTGTCCGCATCTTTGACACATGACATATTACCCAGCTTTTGAAAGACACCCAGATTCTCTTTTATTACCTGAATTGTGTCTTCGATCTTCTGCGTATCGGATACCTGAATATCACAGGATTTCCCTGTGTTTTCCTGCGTCATCGTAATAGTGATCTTCACTCTTCTTCTCCTTTCGTTTCCTGCGCATCCATAAGCTGTGCTTCATACACTTCTTTCATATCTTCTGTTCTTTTTCGGTGTTCGCTCAGCATGTCCCGACATTCCTCAAAAAAAATCTTTTCAAATGATATTTTCCGGTGCAGTAATTCTTCCTTTTCCATCAAAAGATTCTGAAGCTTCGAATCCTTTGGAAATGCTGAGAGCAGGTCATCATTTACTTCCTTAATCCTCTTGTCCTGCCAGTAACTTTCTTCCTCCATATATTCCAGTTCTTTTTCCAGCTCATCACTTTCCTCCTGCCTTTGCCTGATTTCTTCCATCTGTCTGCAAATTTCCCATTCCCGTTCTTCCTTTTCCCCGATATTCATTTTTCATTCCCCTTTTTCTGATTTTTGGCATCAATAAATAAAGGTACCCTTTTTTCTCTTTTTTAGGTATCTTTTACTGTGAGTTTTATTTAATTATTCAGTGGTGATTATTTGAAATGCATTTCCGTTAAAATTCTTGTTACCAAGCTATTTTCTCCAACGTTTCGCCGTCCGGCTGAACAAAATAGCCAAACTCTTCAACGGCATATTCCTCTCCCCATTTTCCGTTCCAGACTACAATTCCACCATCCCCAGAACCTTCTATATAATTCAAAATAATATAAAATTTCTCCCCATCATAATAATACTCATAGTTCATTGCTGCTTCATAAGCATAATGGTGAATCACATAATTATCCCCTCCCAATTCA
>CAMEIH010000085.1 GCA_945917985.1 uncultured Clostridium sp.
CCTTATCAGGCGTCGCACTGTCACTGCCCATCTCCATCAATTCAAGGCGACGCTCTCCCATCTCTTCCGCGGTATACATGAGAGCAACGTAATTGTTGATATCAAGACCTGCCTCCAGACCCAGACGCAATTCCTGCATTTGTCGGTAATCATACCATGGATCCGTATAGAAGCTCACATCAATCTGATGCATCTGTCCCAAACGGATTTCACGCATCTGTCTCCAGCTATACTCTTCTTTCGCATAAACGGACACATCCAAGTTCTTTCGCAAGCCTTCCACAATTTCATGAAGAGAAATTCCACGGAATTCTTTTTTTACATATTGATGAATATCAAGTCCTTCCTGCAAGGCAATTCGGATTTCTTCCAGCTGTTCCTCGTCGTAACCATCCTCCACGTAAAGCTGAATATCCACATCAGAAATCAAAGCCTTTCTTATCTGTCTGATGATACCTGCTTCCAGTGAAAGGTATGGTGTTAAATCGATTTCCTTCTCAAGTCCCTTTCGAAGCTGACGCATCTTATCATAGGGAATTTCCGGAGAATCATATTTTTTTACATCGATATACGAAGAAAGGCCTTCCCGGATTTCCTCCAATTGAAACCAGTCATATTCCGGTTTGGCATACACTGCCATAGGAAGATTATCCGTAAGACCCTTTCTGATCTGACGCATCTGCATTGCAAGGAAATCCTTACGGGCATAGACCGACACATCAATTCCCGCTTTCATTCCTTCCTCTATCTCACTAATCTGATCGGGTGTAAAGCCCTCATGGATATAGTTCAATCTCGCATCTTCTGTCATATAAAAATCCCTTCAAAGAAAAATCAACTCAATTATATAGTATCCTTTTTCTCATAATTTGTAAACAAAATATCAATATATTATCACATCTCCTCAACTGAAATCACGCCCGGAATTTCCCGGAGCTCCATCAGATAATCATCCTTCAACTTTTTTCTTGGAACGAGGATAACGGTATCGATCACACGCGGCAGCCTTTTTGCCTTTGGCTTATCTGCATCAAAGGTATCGATCACGCAGCCGTCTTCCTTCAGCCTGTGAAAAATCTCTGTAACCAGCTTGTCATCCTCAAGCTCTATATGCAGTGTCATATATCTGGAATGTGCATAGACTTTTCTCTCAATTCCCGGAATGATGTGTAACATCAGAATAAGAAGGAGTGTCACAATGACTGCTCCATCCAGGAATCCGATTCCCACAGCCAGTCCCACACATGCAGAAAACCAGATGCCCGCCGCTGAGGTCAGTCCTTTAATATGTCTTCCCGATACCAAAATCATTCCCGCTCCAAGAAAACCGACTCCGCTTATCACCTGCGCCGCCATTCTGGTCATGTCTCCCGTTCCCGGAAACAGCTGCTGTACATACTGTTCCAGCAACATCACAAGGGTGGCACCGAGACATACTGTGGTTGTGGTTCTTGCTCCGCCGCCACGTCTCTTAACACCCCTGTCAATTCCGATAAACATGCCAAGAAGCATAGAGACCACAATACGAATCAAAATATTTTCCGGTGTCCAGCTTGAAAAATCAGTCCAAATCATATATTTCATCCCTTCTGTAACTTTATATTTTCAACCGAGTAATACAGCATAATAAGGCCCGCACTTAATAACGCACCGCCTACGATATCCGTAAGCCAATGCACCCCTGACAAAAGTCTGCCGACAACCATAAATCCCGTAAAAGCAATCAGTACACAGTCAATACTTTTTCTAAGCATCCCGCTTCTGATACGCTCATGAAACTGCATCATTGCTGTTGGCATTACACACATTACAAGCAGGGTTGTGGATGAGGGATAAGAAGCCTCCAGATAGCCCTCTATCAGTACCGGTCTGTAATTAATGACAAACACTTCAAAAAACACATATGATGCCATTACAATAATATAAAACCCGCCGAGCACCAGAATACTGTAATCCACTTTCAGAAGGCTTCTTCTTTTAATCATCTGAAGGAATCCCAAAACTGCAAAACCCAGCACAAAACATAACGGCACAAGTCCCAGCCAGTCTGTGATTGTATAGAGCAACATATGCACTCCTGTCAGATTGTGAAAGAACCCATTTAAGGTCGCAAACCCCACTACTGAACCGTCCGGCCCGATCGGCTTTACATCAAGACAGCTGATCGCTGCTGTCCACAACACAAACGTTACAAGCAGGCATACTGTGATGCCAAAATTCTTTTGATTTCTCTTTTTCATTTTTTATCCATCCTTTTCCTGTCGTATTTGGCTCTCGCCTAAAGTACACACTAATCGAATGGAAGAAATCATGAAAGAATTGCTGCGTCACATCTGCGATACGAATCGTATCATGCCCATTTTATCAACATCAGAGCCTTTATTACCAGAAAAATGAATGTGAACATTGCAGCATAGGGCTGCAGACTGATCATGAAAAAAAGAGCACCCACCGCACTTAGTCCCAAAGATATTTTATCTTTATACTTTATCCAAAGCGGTGCTTTACAATTTTGCAGCGCAAGTATCAAAATACCCCATATACTTATCCCAAAGACAGTGATCAGATACGGTATTTTCACATACGGCTCTATTTCTGTCAATGCAAGCAGTGAGACCTCCTGAATCACACCATCCACCTTTTGTCCAAAAAAGGGAAGAAACAGGAACATTGCCACACTGAAATCAAGCAGTCCAAAAACCAGATCTCTGAAGTGTTTTTCCTTTTGCTTATTATCCTCTTCTGCAATTGTCAGAATCTCGTCACCGGATAACAATTCATCTAAAGACACGGAAAAATAGTTTGAGATTGCCTTCAGCGAATCAATATTCGGATACCCTCTCCCGGATTCCCACTTTGAAATTGCAGTGCGGGATACATAAAGTGCCTCCGCAAGTTCTTCCTGGGTAAGACCCTTTTGTTTTCTCAGTTCCTGCAATTTTTCATTAAATTCCATAGTTCCGCTTTCCTTTTTCCATCACATATGAACTAAATACAAAATTCCTGAATCTCTTTTTCCAACAACCGATAAACATTAGCCACCAAAAATCCGTCTGCGATTGCATGATTTAATCTCACACTGACCGGCATGAGCAGTCTGCCGCCTTCCTCTCTGTACTTTCCCCAGTTGATGATTGGTGCAAAAAACAAATAACCGTCCGGCAGTTCTATATTCAAGGAGTCATAAGAAAGCCATGAAATATAGGCTGCATCAAACCAGTTCGGATGATTCGCCATATCAAGCCCGTATTCTCTCGTCTGCTTTGCCCGTTCCACGTCTGCAAGCGCTTCTGCGTAAAATGTTTTATAATCCTCATAATAAGTAGTATATACCGGCGTGCAGGTTTCTGTATCCTCATGAAACACATACTGTGTCGGATTGATAGTATCATAACAGATAAGTTCCTCCGTCTGCCAGAGATATCCCATCTTATAATCATCCCTTGCATTCAGCACCTTTGAAAGCAAATAGAGAAAATTAATGTAAAACTTTGTCTGTGTATCCTTTGAATACTGCACCAGATCCGTCACATCGAGCCTGGCAGTCATGGATGTGGAACATTTGCAGTCCTCTGAGAAATGTTTAAAAACACCGCTTCTGTAATACGTTTCCTTGTCAATGATCCGATAGTTTGTCATTTTTCCTCACTCCAATCTATCACTTAACACAATATTTCTTTCATCTGCTAAAAATTTTATCATCCTGTATTCATCTCTGTAACTGCCGTCATCATATTTGAGCGCACGGGGATTTTTTCCGTTCTCGATAAAACCAAAGCGCTCATACAGGCTTTTTGCCCTATGATTTCCGTCAACCACGTCAAGTTCCACCTGTTCATACCCCATTTTTTTTGCCAAAAAAAGAACATAATCCATCATTGCAGAACCGATACCAAGATTCCAGTAAGCTTCTTTCAGTGCGATTGCAAAATCACATCTATGACAAATACGGCGCAGATTCCCTTTTGACATCACTGCGCAATTTCCTGCAATCATGCCCTCTACTTCTGCAACCATCATGATTTCCCGCGGATCATTTCTTTTCATCTCAAGGAGCTTTTCCTCTGCTTCAACAGTAAAGGTAACTTCGTCCTGATTCCTGAGAAGAAAAGGCGTTTCCAAGGATACTGTTCGAAGACTCTCGACCATGGCTTTCGCATCTTTTGCTTCGGCAGGCCGAAGTATACATACACGACCATCTTTTAAATTTATTTTCTTTTTTTCAAAGGTCATTTTCTTGTCCTCTCTGATCACTCTTTTTTCCCATACCTTGCTTCTTCGTATTTATTGTGCAGCGTTTTTCCCTCAGGCGTATCCGCAATTCCTGCCAAAACTTCGATTTCCTTTGGCGTTTCATAGGAAGCAGGGCAATCCTTTCTGTTCTTTCGGATAAAACGTCTGTATTCCCGCCTGATCTGTTCTTCTGCTGTTTTGGGTGCTCTGCCACGCCTTTGCACTACAATATTTTCTGCCTCCGGGACAAGTGCTTCCACGATATCTCCGTCTTCATCTACACCTGATTTGAAATCCCTGATTTCTTCTTTGATCCACCTGATGACCGCATAGAGTATAGCAATAAGGAAGCTAAGACCTATGGCGTAAAAAATCATTTTAACCGGAATCGGCATTTCCTTTGCCTCGCCATAAGACAGTACCACATCAGCCATAGGATCATTGCCGCCACTGTGTGCCGCTTCCTGCTCCAGCAGTTCCTCATAGTCCACTTTTCTCTCCTGTATCCATTCCCGAATATCCTTATACCGGCGATAAGGTATCGTCAGAACGGTGGGAATCGCTGCAAGCAAAATAACCAGCAGAAAACATATCAAAAAATATTTACCAATGCCAAAAATCCTCTTGTAAGGAATGTTCCTCACATGGCAGACCTCATCGTTGATGCTTAGATACTTCTCTGTACTCTCAATAAACTGATAACTGACCGCAATCATCAGATAAAGGAAAAAGCTCATGATGGAAAGATTGCAAACCTCCGGGCAATTGAAATTCAAAGCCACCAGATATATCATCACATAAACAGTACAGACATAAAAATGCGGTTTGTCAAGCGTATATTCTTTCTGTCTAAAGGAGCTGTCCATCTGTTCTCTTGCTCTCTTCTGCCGTATCCGGTTCATTCTCACGGAATATTCTTCTATGCTGATAAAAAGAACTCCCACCACCATATAAATCAGATAGCCCACTCTCACCTCTCCCGGCAGAAGTAATCTGCCGACGCCAAGGGCAATCACACAGGCAGATACTATAGCCACCACGCAGGCTACGAGATACAGAAGCACATTCCGGCTTCTGCGCACTGCCCACTTCAGGAAAATCATCGGTAGAATCATCAGATAACCGACAAAGTAAAGGCGCACCAGGACACCTTCCGCGCGCTGCATTCCCAGCATATAGAGGACCGGCAGTATGATACTGAAAATTAACAATATATGAAAACACTCAAAAATATATTTCAGTTCTTTTCTCATCCAAAATCCACCTCCCTTGTCACAATCGAAAGGCGGTCAGAAGTTACCTGCGGACATTCTTTTCTCTCATAGGGAATTACCCAGATTCCCTTCGCTTTGGGTCCGACAAATGATTCCAGCTGCTGTTTTCTCTGTTCAGAAAAATGTCTGGATATGATGACCGGTATGGCATTCTGAAAAGGACATTCCAGCAGTTTATCAAAAGCAAGCACATCCTTCTCCTCCCATTCCCGTGCAAGCCTCCGCTCCAGCATTGTCTGAGAGGCCTTTGTGCGGGATGGTTTGCAGCAGAATATTTTACCTTCCTCATTCGGCAGATTAACACAGATCCCCACTTCGGTTCCTTTTGCCAAAAGCTTCTGAAATAAAGTTGCCGCAACGGAAATACACTCCTCTGTCAAATGCTCTTTTTTCAGGATTCCTCTGTCCTCCACATCCAGGTACAGCATCATCCTCTCATTCTCCAGGGAAGCATAAGTGTTTACCATAAGCTCACCTGTCCTGGCGCTGGCTTTCCAGTTGATGGTCTTCATCGGATCCTGCAGGGTATACTCCCGAATGGATGCAAACAAAAGCGGATCTTCCAGATACTTTCTTCTGCTTTCCTTCTCTCCCAGAAGGTTTTCCATTGCCTTTAGAATGGATGAGACATCTGTTCGTTTCGCATAGACATATAATTCAGCGGCTGCCTTCTGCTGTGTGCCGTAGCGCTTCGTATGTAACAGAGAAAAAGAAGCAATTGTCACCTCATCTACTCTGTAGTAACCTCTTTTGAGACACTGCACCTGCAATTTACGGGTAATCCTCTGGTTCCCGAGCAGCGAAAAAATATCTCTTTTATAGACATGATCACTCACGGAAGCATTTTCCATATCCTGAAAAAGAAGTCCCTTTTTCATCTGAAAGCCTATTTCCATTAAATACACCGGCAATTTTTTGCGATTCTCCACAACCTCCTTAAGCTCTGCCGACTCCCCTGCATAGGCGTAAGGCTGTCCGAAAGAAAGCATGGCATACAGTTCTCTGTCCCAAAGATAATAATATCCAATCCGCCAGGCTACCATACACAAACTGACACTGATCAATAAAATAAGTATCATGGTCTCTTCCATTCCTCCGTCGGAACTGCAACGGATTGTAATAATCCCTGTATGGATGTTACCTTTTGCCGGTAATCGTCCGTTTCTGTCAGCAGACGATGCGCCAGAACCGGAACAGCAACAGCTTTGATGTCCTCCGGCACCACATAATCTCTTCCCTGTACCAGTGCATATCCCTGGGACGAGCGAAGAAGAGCCAGTGTTCCACGGGGACTGATGCCCTGCCGCATTGCCACTGCTCCTGTACCTTCCATGCCGCCGCTTCTGCTTGCCTGCACCAGCTCCACAATATAATTGCGCAGATCATTATGCACAAAAATATTCCGGCATTCCTCCTGCAGATTAAGAATTTCTTCCACTCCACACACCGGTGAAATTTTCTGTAGAGGCTCATCGCAGATATAACGATCTATCATTTCCCTTTCTTCCTGCTTCTGCATCTTTCCCATACTTATTTTCATCATGAAACGATCCATCTGCGCTTCCGGCAACGGAAAGCAGCCCAGTGTTTCCACCGGGTTCTGGGTAGCGATCACGAAGAAGGGTTTTGCCAGATTTCTGGTATCGCCGTCCACCGTAACCTGACCTTCACCCATGCATTCCAGCAGACTTGACTGGGTTCTCGGCGTGGCACGGTTAATCTCATCTGCCAATAACAGATTCGTAAAGACAGGTCCTTCCCTAAAAACAAATCTTCCCTGTTCCCGGTTATAGTAGGACAATCCCGTCACATCGCTTGGCAGCAGATCCGGCGTAAACTGGATTCTTCCAAATTGCATATCCATAGATTTGGCAAGTGCCTTGGCAAGCACTGTCTTTCCCATTCCGGGCACATCCTCCAGCAGAACATGACCTCCGGAAATCAATGCGGTAAGAAGCAGATCCACGGTTTCTCCCTTGCCAATCATCACTTTGGCGATATTCTCTTTGATTGCTGTAATTGTCTGATTCATTTTTTCTCCCTTCACACATTCCTTATAGATAGGCGTTTGCGAAACGCCACACGCCGCATAAATACGGCATATTTTCTTCCTGA
>CAMEIH010000086.1 GCA_945917985.1 uncultured Clostridium sp.
GTGTTATCTTAATCTCATATGCGCTGTCATATTCTCACCTCCAAACTCCGATTTGGTAAACCATCTATACAATACCATACTTCATTGTCCATTACAATAATTGCATCGCTCCCGCTTATTCTCATCAATTCTGCAACTAATGTATCGTGATCATATGCATATTGTCAGGCTGTCTGTTCACTTTTCTTTGAATGATACGCTTCACGTCTCATAGCCAGTGTTTTTTCATATCTCTCTTTTGCAATAGGGTCTCCATTCAATGCATCTTCACGCATTTTTCTGTAGCTCTTCACTGTGGCTCTAACCTGATACTGTTTACGCTCTGCAAGCTGACTCTGTGCTTCCTGATCTCCGGCTTCCGCCCTGGCTCTCAAGGCTTCCATCTGCTCCTTTCTTCTTGCGGTATGCCGTCTGTTGTATTCTGCATTTCTCTCTTCCAAATATTTCGCATATTCAGGGTCATTTTCTGCTCTCTGCTTACGCTTTTCTGCTGATTTTCTTGACCGCTCCCTAGCAATAGCCCTACGCTCTTCAAGCTCTCTGATTGCTTCCTGACTGCCTTTTTCTGCCTGCTCCTTTAATTCTGCCAAAGCAATCTTTTTCTTCCTTGTAGCACGTTCCTGACGCTTCTTTTCCCTTTCCAAAGCCAAGCGTTCTTTCTCTTCCATCTTTGCTCGATATTCAGGGTCAGCCATTCTCAATTTACGCATTCTTTCTGCTTGCTTACGATTGTTCTGCCTACCCTTTTCAAGAATTGCTTCATATTCTGCCATAGCTTCAGGATCTCCAGCTTCTGCTTTTGCCTTGATCTCTGCACGCTTCTGATTTCTTTTCTGCGTAGATTTCTTAGAAGATTTTCTCTTTCTTTCAGCAATCTCTTCCGCTCTGCGTGCTTCCTCTGACTGCAAGGCTTCCACTTCATCCTCACTGAGTGGAAGAACGAAATTTCCAATGAAATTGAAATAAATATCCACTTGCTGAGTACGGTCTTTTGTTCTGCCACCCTCTGCTTCATGAATTACAACCTTTTCAATGAAATCATTAAGCATAGGTGTTGTCAGTTCCTCAAAATCTCGGTATTTCTTAACCAGTCGCACAAATTTATCAATCTGCACTGCCTTAGTGGATATACGTTCTGTAGCAGTTTCAAGTTCTGAAATTCTCTGCTCTATGTTGCTTTGTTCGGTGTCATATTCTGTCATAAGACGATTGAACTGTCTTTCCGGCAATCGCCCTAAAGTGAAATTTTCATACAATCCCTTTATCAGATCATCTAAATCCATCATGCGACGCTTAGCTTCCAATAGCTCCTTTTTATCATTGGTATTGTCCCTTTCACACTGTATTTCATACTGTGCCTTCAACTGTTCCACAAATTCCTTTTCATCATTCAGTACATATTGTGAAACTCGCTTAGTTGCCTGATAAATCAGCATTTCTACTGTACTTGCCTTAATATAATGACCGGTACATGAATGATATTTATTGTGATACCGGCTACAACGGAATGCCTGATTACTGTCATAGGTCTTTCCGTCTTTCGACTGTGAATTGATATATGCCAGTCTGCTTCCACAATCCGCACAATAAAGGAGTCCTGACAGCCTATGCGTAGGCTTTTCATTGTTTCGTCTAGGTGAAACTCGTTTCCTCATTTTCTGTGCCTTATCATAAGTTTCCTGATCTATGATAGCTTCATGAGTATTATAGAAAATAAGCAGCTCGTCCTCATTCACGACTCTTTTTCGATTCGTCTTGAAACTGTCTTTTGCTGTCTTTCCAAGAATGGTATGCCCCAAATACTCACGTCTGCTCAGAATATAGCCGACTGTTGTTGCATTCCATGTATAAGCATCATGGTATCTCGTACACTGGCAATCCTCCGGATGATTCTGTCTCGCATAAGCTGACGGAATAAGCACTTTATCCTCTGACAAGGTATCTGCTATTGCAGTTGCTCCCATTCCCTCGCATGCAAGCTGAAAAATGCGTCTTACAACCGAAGCTGATACTTCATCAACATACAAAGTCTGCTTATCCTCAGGCTTTCTGTAATACCCATAAGGCACAGCACCGCTGACACGTTTTCCGTCTCTCATTCTAGCCTTAAATACCGCCTTAATCTTCTTACTGGTGTCTTTTGCATACCATTCATTCATAATATTCAGGAATGGTGTAAAATCATTATCTGTCGGATTGGCACTGTCAACTCCGTTATTAACTGCGATAAAACGGACACCTTTCTTTGGAAACATCATTTCAGTATAAAACCCTACTTGCAGATAGTTTCTGCCAAATCGTGACATATCCTTGACAATCACTGTTCCAACTCTTCCGGCTTCAATCTCTGCCAAAAGTGCATTGAAAGCCGGTCTGTTGAAATTTGTTCCTGAATATCCATCATCACTGAAATGTCGGATATTCTCGAAACCATTTTGTACCGCATAATCTTCAAGGTACTGCTTCTGATTTGTTATGGAGTTCGATTCTCCTTGAATCTCATCATCACGAGACAGACGCTCATAAAGTGCTGTTATTCTATTATCTTTAGCCATTTTCTCAGCTCCTTTCATAATGCTAAAAATAAGAACACACAGAAAACACTTCATTTTTAATGACTTATTTTCTCTGTATTCTTAAAATGTAACCCTTTGGATCAGTCACCACGTAGGATGAATGCATCTGCAAAAGATTTGGCTTGATAAAAAACCTCGTCTTACCGGAACCTGAACCACCAACCACCAGAACATTCTTATTTCTGGCGTATTTCGGAATTTTCGGTCTGCTGCTCATGGTGATCCGCTCTGTCTGGGACAGAATTACATTGTTTGCAAACACCGGATCCTCAAAAGGCTCGATATCTGCATGCTTTCCCCATCTGGCAGAGCCATACTCCTCATTATGCCGGAACTTTTTTGCGTTTTTCCCTTTCAGATACACTGCCAGCCTGAGCGCTGCACCACAGGCGATGCCTACCAGCAGGTCAGTCGGATAAAAACTTGGCAACGGATTGGAAAATGCCTTTGCAATCAGTCCATCAAGTACAATGCTCTGTACTTTCTCAGACGCATTGGCACCCACCGCCAGTCGCCACATCTCTCCCAGATTGGTAGCAGCCAGTCCCAGAACAATATAGGGAATGTTCAGGATCAGCTGCTTTTTTATCTGTTTCATATTCATCGCACCTTCTCCTTCTTTTTCTCTGCCACTTTCCTTGGAATCGCTGCCACAATCTCCTTGAATTTCTTCAGTTTCTCAAGAACACTCGGGCGCTCCTTTGACCCCTTCTTCACCTGCTTATCTGCATAATCCTGCAAGATTTTTGTAATCACATCCATATCCTTTGCTTTGAAGAATATGGTATATACCGGAGGATCCGCTTTCTTGTCCTTTACGACTGCGAAATCAACTCCATACTTTTTGGCGATCTTCTGAAAATCCTTAAGCCCTTCATCAGCAAGCGGAATGGACGAGACTCCCTGGCCCTGACGAACCAGAGTCTTGATTGACTGCTTTCCTTTTGTCGGATGGATTTTTTCACCCACTGCCTTACCGACCGCTTTTGTTGGCTTTCCTACCACTGTACTTAGTGCTTTCATAAACAATTTCAGCGTAGGTTTGGATACTCTGACAGCAATGCGGATGGACTTGTCCGCAGCCTCCTTGCTTACTTCTTCATGTACCAGCTTTCTCACTTCCTTCCATGTATCTATTCTTCTTTTCTGCTCTTATCCACACCAAGGACTCCCCTCATGGTGGATGATGCCACGTGAAAGCGATTTGCAATCGCAATATCCGTAAGCACCGTTTCATTAACGGCAGCTCCACAAACCACAAGAATCCTGGAACGTCTCAGCATATCCTCTGACATATCCAGATAATCCTTATATTCATCTGCATTGCTTACGTCAATTACCTCCGGAAGTGACAGTAACGGGCAGATCGGTGTGTAGCCTGCTTCATACAGTTTCCTGCAATATCTCTTTGCAGATCTTTTGGCTTTGGTTCGATCCGCGCTCCATGCAGACGTAACATAAGCCCATGGTTTGTTATTCATAAAATTCCTCCTATCCCAGCCGGTAGCTTTGGATCCGGTACTGCCCGAGTGCAAGTGTACAGATTCTGCTTCTAATTTCAGCCATGACTGCACTAATATCGCTCTCGTTAAGCCCCTGTAATCCATAATCCGATTTCATCACAAGATATCCGGCCGGCACATATGCCTCTCCGTCAATGAGCAGCTTCTTTCTTGCATCATAGACAAAAATGTAATCCGTCTTCCCTATCATCTCGGAAGCACTGTTCTTTCCAAAGCCGTCCAGAATTGCCATTGCATCTTCCATCCCGATGAAATTCACCTGCTGCGATGCATCCACATAGATTGCCGACTGCTCCGGTGCCAGAATACTGACAATCTCTTCCAGATTTGCCGCTATCTTTTCCAGACGGTCCAAAATAAATTCTTTATCATTCAATTTAACCAATCCCTCCTGGTCTATATTTTTCCTGTGGCCATATCATGATTTACTTCCGCACGATAATAGCCGTCCATGGTAGCCGGTGCGTTATACAATGCAGCCAGCAGATACTGCTTAATACTGCGGACTTTCGTGGTATTCTCCCGGACACAGTCCATCACATACTCAATATGTCCCATGTTTAACTTCATGAATCTTCCCTTTACCACATTGGCTGGTTTGTCATCTCCGGCAATTCGGATCATCTTTCTTCTGGAACACAAAATGTCCAGCATAAGCTCCAGAATGCCTTCAATCATATCGAAATCATAAGGATACCTACTCTTTAAGACTGATATTTCCAGCTGTTCCCTAAGGTAAGCTTCATATCCCATCCGCTCCTCATCCCCGGATAGGATAGGATAAGTATCACTATATTCAGTATTATTGTTATTAGTATTATTAGGCTGTAGATTATACAGGTCCTGACCTGTAACTTTTACAGTACCAGACCTGTAATCTTTACAGGCCTTGACCTGTAGATTCTGCTGGTCTAAGAAATTCTTCACATAGATCAGTGCCGGCTTTCCCAGTCCCTGCTTAATGCGCTCTATCAGCCCAAACTCTTCCAACTCCGAAAGATACTTGATTGCTGATTTTTCGGAACAGTTCATAGCTTCCCGGATGGAAGTCAGGGTGAAAATGATATATACCCGCCCTTCCTCATCAATCCAGCCATTATCCCTAGAAAGTGATACACGGTCCAGTAGCAGTCCGTACAATACCTTTCCTTCCGTGGATATTCCCTGAAACCTTGCATCAGTAAAAAGGACCTTTGGTATCCGGTAAAAAGCAAACTGCTGGGACTGATCTTCATAAAAGTAATCAAATCCCATGGCTATCCCTTTCTTTTGCTTCGCATCTCTTCCATCAGCTTTTTATAGCACGGAAAACAAAATGCTTTGTCATACCCATAAGGACATTCCTCTTTACAGTTCTGCGGATGGCTGACCGGTGGTTTAGCCCCTGTTCTGTTTTTCTCAATATATGCTCCTGACATTGTATTACCTTGCCTTTCCATCAAAAAAGTGCCAGACCTATGGCAATCGCCATAAGCTGACACTTTACGATAATTTTAGAGGGCTTCCCCGCCCTTAGCCTTTGCTGCCTTCTCTGCTGCATCCTTTACGGGAGGCTTTGCTGCAACTTCCTTCTGCTTATCCTTCAGATCCTTTAACACAGAACCGTGCTCCTCTGATTTCTCATCGATCTGGGTCTCGGCTTTTTCCTGCTGTCTTGCCTCAAATTTCTCAGCAAGTTCAAAGATATGTTCCTTGGAATCATAATGATACACGTTGTCAGTAAGCTTTTCCTCAGGACTTACCTGGGTAGCATTTACTTCCCTTACCATATCTCTCAGATCATCTGCAGCCTTGTCTCCGTTATCAGGTACCAACAGAATTTCATGAATCGATGAGGGGAGAATATAGAAGTCTCCACCAAGCTTCTCAGCTGCCTGATCCATAAAATCCTGATAGGCAAGTACCCCTGCCCCGGAGTTCTTATCCGGAACCGTTGCAACATACATCATTTCCTCCTGCTCCTCGGGAAGACCAAACATCTCAAATGCTTCCGGTCCCATCATCTCTCTCATGACCTCGCTCATACCCTGGATAACCGCCGGTCTGATCTCCGGTGCATTCTCCAACGCATCCTCTTTCAGCTGCTCATGGGTTACTCCCATGTGATCAATCATGTCATTGGTTACCAGAATGGATGCTCTGCCGGCATCATTGCTCTCAAGCACAAAACGATATACAACCGCCATGTCCTCCATGCTTTCATGAGGAATCTTTGTAAGCAGTTCTGCATTTGTTTCAGCAGAAATCACTTCAATGGAGAGCTTTTCCTTCATTGCTTCATAATTGGTAAGCTCGGACGTATCAACAGAAGGGACATTCTCAAGTCCCTGCATGATAGCGTGTGTTGATTCCGCAAGAACACCTGCATAGTCTCCGGTGTGCTCATATTCAGCAAAGGCACCCTCAATATTGAAGTTAACTCCAACATTGCTTCCTTCCTGACGCACGGTCAAGGATTCGTAGTGCTGATTTGCTTTTTCAACATTGTGAAATCTCATCTCAACATCCTCAATGCCTCTCTCGTAAAGCCTCTGCTTCAGATCCTCTGTCATTTCCTGTTTGAATGTTTCGTAATCCATTTTTTCCTCTCTTCCTTATTCCAGTATTGTTCTTTCAGATCGTCATCTGATTTCCGGACATGAGAAAAGCGCCATACCCACCATCTCTCGATGATGAGCTGACGCTTCATTTTTAGTCCGTATTCTTTTGCAAAAGAGAAACAAATGAGCTGCCGCATCTGCGTTTCATGTCTCATTTGTCTATGATAATATTATCACAGGCAAAATCACAATAAAAGTGTCAAGTCCCCTACAATGATACTACAGATTCCCTACAAAATCCCTACAAAAGCAAGATTCCCCCTTTGAAAAGTGTTTCCATACCTATTAATAGAGTTTTGGAAACAAAATACAACACTCTCTGTAGCCGACAAGAATCCTTCTCCTTCTATAATGGATATGGACCAATCTTATTTCCACGACAAACTGAAATTTGTACCTCTATTTGCTATATCTTATTTCTTCCATAACCCATGTAAATTGCAGTACTCATAGGCCGCCACAAATTCTTCTCCATCCGCAAGTTTAAACTCTGCTCTTGGTTTATCTGTATATTCTAATTTAACTTTCTGACCACCTCTTGTTGTTTCAATAGCAATCCACTGAATATAATGTGCTTCTACCATTGGATGCTCTACTTCACCAACTTCAACAGTCACCTTGTCTCCATCCACTATTACAACAGGTACATGCTTCTCATGTGCTCCATCACTGGTTCCCGGTACAATCTCTGTCATCTTCTGACCACAGCACATAACTGGAACACCTGACTTCTTCACATATTCAATGATATTTCCACAATGCTCACAAATATAATATTTCATATAAAAAACCACCCTATTAATAATTCTCTTTACGTACTTCAAAATATGCCTGTGGATGATTACATACAGGACAAACTTCCGGTGCTTCAAGACCGACTACTACATGACCGCAGT
>CAMEIH010000087.1 GCA_945917985.1 uncultured Clostridium sp.
GATAATGGTTACACTTGCCTGTCCGCCCGCATTTCCGCCGGTATCCATCAGCATCGGAATATAGGCCGTCAATATCACGCACACACTTAAAGCATCCTCAAAGGAGGTAATGATACTTCCCGTAAAGGTCGCGGAAATCATCAAAAGAAGGAGCCATGGGATTCTCTTCTTCCAGGTTTCAAAAACGCCCGTTTTCATATATGGCTTATCGGTAGGAACGATAGCCGCCATCTTTTCAATATCCTCGGTAGCCTCTTCCTGGAGGATATCCACGATATCGTCGACAGTAATGATTCCCACCAGACGATTTTCATTGTCCACCACCGGCATGGCGGTAAAGTCGTATTTCTGGAACTGCCTGGCAACCTCTTCCTGGTCCATCATGGTATTGATGAAGATCACATTCTCATGCATCATCTCCCCGATCACCGCATCCGGGGGACTGATCAGAAGATAACGAAGTGCCACCGTGCCCACAAGGGTTCTCTTGGAATCCAGCACATAACAGATATCGATGGTCTCACTGTCTACACCTACCTGTCTGATGCGTGCAATGGCATCCTGCACTGTCATATTTTCCTTTAGATCCACATACTCCACTGTCATAATGCTTCCGGCGGAATCCTCCGGATAGCGGAGCAGATGGTTAATGTCTCTTCTCGTCTCTGCACTTGCGTTTGCCAAAAGCTTTTTTACTACGTTGGCGGGCATTTCCTCCAAAAGGTCAGTCGCATCATCCGCCATCAGGTTATTGATAATGTTGGCAGCTTCCTTATCGGACAGACTGGTAATAATCATCTGCTGATTGTCCACTTCCAGATAAGAGAAAACGTCTGCTGCCATGCTCTTTGGCAAAATTCTGAAAATCTTGAGCAGTTCTTCCTCCTCCATCTCTTCCATGACCGCTGCCACATCGGCCGTGTTCATGTCAGCAACTTTCTGACGGAGTGTGGTGTACTGCTTGGTTTCCAGTAATTCTCTGATTACTTCCAAATCTTTGATTTCTTCCATAGCAAATCTCCTTTATATGTGATTTTTATGCTCCGTTCATGAGGAGGAATATCGGTACTGCCTGACTGTGTACTTTTACTCATAAAAACCACCACCTTTCGAGAATTGCTTTTCTTTTTGTTAGACATTTTCTGTCACTTCTTTACTTTAGACCACCGGCAAAATTTTGTCAACCGAACTGTTATTTATCCATATAATAACCTTCTCCGGTCACTTCTATGCGAGCTCTTGCCGCTGTTGCCTCGGTAATCTCCTTTGTCAGAGAATCCACTGTTTCCGCAGGAATTTTCACATCAAACTCCACGCTCTGGGTATATCTGGAAGCAGCAATTTCTATCTCCCTGTTTGCCAGAATATACTGTACCTTTCCCACATCGGTATAATCGATTCCTATGGTCAGTTCCTTTCCGTAACGCATGGTAGCGATCCCTGCATCGGCAAGACCTTCCTTGGCAGCCTGGGTGTAGGCACGCACAAGACCTCCCGTGCCAAGAAGGGTACCCCCGAAATATCTGGTCACCACCACTACCACATTGGTCACGCCCTCCGAAAGCAGCACCTCAAGGATCGGTTTTCCTGCGGTTCCGCTGGGTTCCCCGTCATCACTGCATCTCGTCAGTTCCCTGTTTCTTCCTATTATAAAGGCAGGACAATTATGTCTTGCGTCATAGTATTTTTTCCTGATACTATCAATAAAGGCTACAGCCTCCTCCTCGGAAGATGCCGGTGCCACATTTGCTATAAATCTGGATTTCTTCTCAATAATCTCTCCCGTTCCCGCTTTATATACTACTTTATAAGGAAGGAAATCCTGCTTTTTCTCACTCATACAAGCCTCACATTTTCACAAAACAATCCGATACTTTATCTAGGAAAAAGTGTACCACACAGGAGAATAAAAGTGTACCAATTTGTGAACAATTCTTAATAAAGTATGAAAAACCTTTATTTCGGTGCCACATTTTGGTATACTCTATATGTTGTAAAATTGGTTAGACTTTAATATGGAGGCATATACATGAATTATAGTAAAAAAGGGATCAAAGAAAAACAGAAGTCCCTGCATGCCACATCCACCAAATGGGGCAAGAAGCTGTTGCTTGCAGTGTTAAATCTCGCTCTGCTCGCATTTATTGCAGTCTGTGTTATCGGCATCAGCATGGGAGTGGGTATTTTCAGAGGTATTATCGACACCGCACCCAGTATCGAAAATATCGATGTTACACCTACCGGATTTTCCACTTTTGTTTATGATCTTGAAGGAAATCAAATTGGTAAACTGATCGCACAGGACTCCAATCGTATTCCTGTTGCACAGGATATGATTCCCGAGAATCTGGCACACGCTTTTGTAGCCATTGAAGATGAGCGTTTCTATGAGCATAACGGAATCGATATCAAAGGTATCTTCCGTGCCGGTTATGTTGCTATCACCACCGGTTTTAAACGTAAGGAAGGTGCAAGTACCATCACCCAGCAGCTCCTTAAAAACAACGTGTTTACCAACTGGACCAATGAAAAAGGTCTTGCGGAACAGGTCAAGCGTAAAATACAGGAACAATACCTTGCCATTGAGCTTTCCAAGACCATGTCCAAGGATGATGTTCTCTTAAATTATATGAATACTATCAACCTGGGGCAAAACACTCTGGGTGTTCAGGCTGCATCCTTACGTTATTTCAACAAGTCGGTAAATACGCTGACCTTGTCCGAATGTGCCGTGATTGCAGGTATTACCCAGAATCCTTCCAAGTATAACCCCATCTCCCATCCCGATAAGAATGCGGAGAGACGGGAAAAGGTACTTGGTAACATGCTGGAACAGGGATATATCACACAGGCGGAATACGACGAAGCCATGGCCGATGATGTTTATTCCCGCATTCAGATTGTCAATGCAGAGGTAGAAGAAGATTCAGTGAATACATACTTTGTAGATGCACTGACCGACGATATCATGGAAGATCTGATGGCTACCGGCAACTATACGGAAACGCAGGCTTATACTCTGCTTTACAGCGGTGGTCTCAAAATTTATGCAACCCAGGACCCCCATGTTCAGGCAATCTGTGATGAAGTGTTTGCCAACAAAGAGAATTACCCGGAAGGCACCAGATGGCAGCTGAGTTATGAACTGACCATCCAGAAATCAAACGGCGACTTTGAGAATTTCAGCACCGAAATGTACAAAGCATATTTTAAAGAACTGGACTCTTCCTTTAATCTGCTTTACTCCAATCAGGAAGATGCCTACGCTGCCATTGAAGAATATAAAGCAGCCGTTATGGAACCCGGTGATGAAGTCTACGGTGAAAATATTTCCCTGACACCACAGCCTCAGGTTTCCATTGTTGTGGAAGACCAGAGTACCGGTTATGTAGTTGCCATGGTAGGCGGAAGAGGTCAGAAGGAAGCCAGCCGTACCTTAAACCGAGCTACTGACACGAAACGTCAGCCCGGTTCCACCTTCAAGATCGTGGCAGTCTATGCGCCCGCTCTCGACAGTGCCGGACTTACCCTTGCAACTGTCCAGAACGATGCTCCGTTCACCTATGCAGACGGACGCCCGGTCAACAACTGGTGGGGCTCCAATGAATACAGAGGTCTCAATTCTCTGCGCAAAGGTATCGAACAGTCTATGAACATCATAGCTGTAAAGACACTGACGCAGATCACACCCCAGCTCGGTTTTGACTACCTGAAAAATTTCGGTTTCACCACCCTGGTGGAACGGGAAGAAATCACCACAAACGGAAAGACTCAGGTTTACTCGGATATCCAGCAGTCGCTTGCTCTCGGCGGTCTGACCCGCGGTGTCACCAACGAGGAGCTGACAGCTGCCTACGCTGCCATCGCCAACGGCGGTACCTATATCAAGCCTAAGCTTTACACCAAAGTACTGGATCATGACGGAAATGTAATTCTTGACAATACCCTTCCCCAGTCCAGACAGGTCATCAAGGAAACTACCTCCTGGCTTCTCACGGATGCTATGGTGGATGTTGTCACTTCCGGTACCGGTGCTTCCGTCAATTTCGGAAATATGGCGATTGCCGGTAAAACAGGTACTACTTCCGATTACAATGACGTATGGTTCTCCGGATACACACCGTACTACACAGCATCCGTCTGGACCGGCTATGACAACAATACAAAGCTTCGCAAAGATAACGGAGAACGTAATCTGGCAAAGAAATTATGGCGTGCCACCATGTCAAAGATTCATGAAGATCTGCCAAGCCAGTCCTTCCAGGTACCTAGCGGTATCGTAACGGCGACGGTCTGCACCCAGTCCGGCAAGCTTCCCATTCCGGGTCTTTGTGATGCAACCTTAAAGACGGAATACTTTGCGGAAGGCACAGTTCCAACCGAAAGCTGTGACGTTCATTACCAGGGTATGGTTTGTCCTTACAGCAACCTGCCTGCCTGTGAGACATGCCCTTTCCAGACAGAAGGGGTTTTGACCATGACACCCACGGAAGATCCTTCCCTGTGGCAGGGTTCCGGAACATCAGCCGAGGCTACTGCTACTGAAACCATCACGCAGGAAATCACCAATGAAGACGGCACTACCTCCACAATTACAGTGCCTCAATCATCTACCAAGACCTGTATCCATACCGCGGAATATATGGCACAGCCCGGTATTGAAGCAATTCTTGAACAACAGCGCGGTGAGATGGCTGCAGCATCAGCTGCGGCTCAGGCTGCGGCAGCGGAAGCCGCAGCAGCCGCACCGGCACCGGAACAGCCTGCCCCCGCCACGGAAGGTGAGGGTGCCGCACAATAGATTTGAAACAGGCACCATAAAGCCACAGCACAAAAACGTCATGGCATTTTCATCTGCCATGACGTTTATTTATGTGTTCCTTGCGGCGCACGTTCTCTCGACACGTTTCTTTTCACAGTCTTTTTTATTCCGCTTCCTGAATCAGTTTCTTTTTCGTCCATTTACCTGACAGATATCTGACAAGGGAAATCAGATAGTTTACTGCCCAACCAATGGGAACGGCAATCCACACTGCCTGCACACCGATCACACCTGCCATTCCAAAGGAAAAAGCAACCCGGATTCCCAGATTGATCAGATTAGCCAAGGTAAACACCACCACATCCCCGGCTCCTCTGAGGACGCCGTCCGTAATGGCTTTCAAGCCAATAAACACAAAGAAAAAGGCAATAAAGGACAGGTAAGCATTACCTGTCTCAAAAGCTGCCTGGTCACTGCCGCTTTCTAAGAACGCATGAATGATATTGCTGTGGAACGCAGTCAGCACCACACAGATAAACAGGGCAAAGCCTGCCACAATGCCCATCCCGGCATGATATCCCTTTTTTACCCGCTCCGGCTGTCCCGCTCCAAGGTTCTGAGCAGTAAAGGTAGAAACAGCATTTCCCGTTGCGATCATAGGAACAATGCAGATGGATTCGATTCTCATCCCCGACGTGTATCCTGCCAGCACCGAGGAGCCAAATCCGTTTACCACCGACTGTACAAGCAGCATACCGATGGATACGATGGACTGCTGAAGCATGGAAGGAAGTGCTACTTTGATCATATTTCCCAGCATGGAAAAATCATATATCTGCTGCTTTTCCTCTTCTCTTTCCCCTTCTTTGTAATGTTTCAATGTCTTCATCAGAAGGCCGAAGGAAATGACTGCCGACAACCCTTGCGCAAACACCGTTGCGATAGCCACGCCTGCCACACCCATATGAAATCCCTTTACCATCAGAAGATCCATCACGATATTCAGCAGGGAAGAAAAAATCAGCAGATACAGAGGCGTTCTGGAATTGCCAAGGGCATTAAATACCGAGGACAAAATATTATACATAAAAAGGAAGGGCAAACCCAGAAAATATATTTTCAGATACAGCACCGCATCCGGCATGATATTTTCCGGGGTATTTAATGCTGTCAAAATGGTCCTGTTAAAAAAGAGCCCGATGACGCTGAGTATCATGCTGAGCGTCAGAAAACTGATCAGTGCCGTATAAACCGAAGTTTTCATCTTCCGGTAATACTTTGCACCAAGATACTGGGAAGTGATCACGGAAGCACCAATTCCACCGCCTATGGCGATCATGATAAATACCGTTGTAAGCGAATAGGATGCTCCTACCGCTGCCAGTGCTTCCTCACCCACAAACTGTCCAACGATGATGGAATCCACCGTATTGTAAAACTGTTGGAACAGATTTCCAAGGATCATGGGAAGGGCAAAGAAAAACAATGCTTTCCCGGGATGATCCGTGATCATATCATATTTTTTCATTACTCCGTGCCTTTCCGCTTTCGCTGTCTGATATATAAGATATTTCCTAATATTGTCCCCAGAAAATGGGTCTTTATCAGAATATCATATTCCGTACAGTTCATGTAATACTTTTTCCCCCAGGATGAGATTTCATAATAGCTGTCCTTCTCTTCTTCCACAATCCCTGTCACCATTACATAGTGTGCTCTTGTAAAGGCTTTCTCATGATAATGAAAGGATCCGTCCTTCTCTTCTGTCCTTTCATAAAGCCGGATACCATCTCTTTTATCCTTTTTCAGGAGCATCATGGGAATACAGAGGATCACCGGAATATCCTCCGAGAGCATCCGCTTTGTTCTGTCAAACAGCTTTTTGCCGCTGAACCCCCAGATGGCTCTCATACCCCACCGCTGCCTTAAGGAAAGCCTGTTAAACATCACCATCAGCCGGAAACTGCTGATACCGCCCTTGAAGGGAAGTCCGCCGAGAAACCGATATACGGTATTATAATAGCCCTGATACTCCTTCTGCTGCAGCACATGGTTCAGATACGGCTCCGTTTCCGGAATGCGGTATGCACAGTCCCTGTTTCCAAGATAAAGAAGCAGGTCTGAAAATGCTATGATCCCGCAGCCACTCTCCTTCTTTCTTCTGTCTTTTTTTGATGCCGACTCAGAATCAAAAAAACTCTGATCGCCGCCGAAGGTTATTATCTCACTTTTGTCACGCCTGATACGGATATATTCTCTCGAAATCCCTGTTCTCTTTTCCAATTCTTTTCCCCTTTTCTGTCGTACCGTATACATTTTGATTATACTATTTCCGTTTTACCTAAACAATGCAAAAACCCTGTATTTATGCGGCTTCTATGTTCTCCGCTAAAATACAGGGTTTTTATTTTAAAGCTGCTGACGGGAATCGGACCCGTGACCTCCGCACTACCAATGCGACGCTCTACCGACTGAGCCACAGCAGCCTGTGGTTTGCACCAACGAAGTGTATTATAGCATGGGGCAAAATAGTTTGTCAACCACTGTTTATTGGAAATTACTCATCGTTAAATAAAAAAGTAAATTCCACCTTGGGTTGAATTTAGTCTTACATTCTACC
>CAMEIH010000088.1 GCA_945917985.1 uncultured Clostridium sp.
TTATTGGGACATTTTCATTTGTGGTATATTAGGACATTATCAAAAATGGTTCATAATTATATGTCAAATTACAATTTTTTTGTTGACAAATATTTCCGGCTGTCGTATGGTTATGTCATGCGGCGTCAGCCACATGACTTTTGCAACTAATGACAAGTATTCAGGAAAGGAGGTAACGAATCATGATGAGATTACATTTATTTACCATTAATGGCACTTTTGACAATAGAATAGCTGATTCAATGATGAAATTACCTCCCTGCTTATTTACATGAAGCCGGTCTTTTCTGACACTGCTTTTTCGAAAATTCCGCTTCAGATACGAAAAGTACTAAGCTGTCATGGTAATTCCATGGCAGCTTTTTTTGTCCCGTAACGCGACTTGCAAAGCGGGTCAGCCTTTACATAATATCTTATGATTGGAGGAGGTTATTTTGAAAAAACTATCATTTTATATCTGGAAGCATAAATTTGCCTATCTTTTTGCAATCGCTTCCATGGTGATCAGCGTGTCTTTAGACATGCTCTCTCCACGGCTTACCAAAAGTATCGTGGATGATGTGATCATTGGCGGTCACAGAGAAAAACTAATTTTTCTGCTTCTCGGCATCCTTTGCGTGGGAATCGGACGCTGTAGCTTTCAATACACCAAGGAATTTACATTTGATGTGGTGGGATCCGGTATCATGAGTGAAATACGGGAAAATCTCTTTAACCATATTCAGTCCTTAAGCGCTGATTTCTTCGACCGCACCGGAACCGGTGAACTGATGAGCCGTATCAAGGACGATATCGACAGGATCTGGGATGCGCTTTCCTATGTGGGCATGCTCATAATGGAGGTTGTCCTGCACAGCACCATTGTGCTTTTCTGCATGTACAGCCTGAGCTGGAAGCTTTCCATTCTCCCCACTTTTTGCATGATGCTGTCCGCTTTCATTGCCATTTTTATGGAGCATAAGCTGGGATCTGTCTATGATGCCATCAGCGAGGAGAACGCTGTACTCAACACGGTTGCGGAGGAAAATCTTGCCGGTGTGCGTACCGTAAAAGCATTTGCACGGGAAAAATATGAAATTTCCAAATTTCTTTCCCACAACAAGAGATATTATGAGCTGAACATGGAGCAGTCCCGTGTGTTTGTCAAATATTATCCCTATATCAACCTGATCACCAAGCTGCTTCCCCTTGCCACTCTTTTATCCGGAGGACTTCTGGTGATGAACGGGGAGATCACACTGGGCACACTTACGGCATTTATCGAGTATTCTATGAATATCGTCTGGCCCATGGAAATGCTGGGCTGGCTTACCAACAGCCTCTCAAGCGCCATTGCTTCCAACCGAAAGCTGAAACGTATTTATGCAGAAAAGCCAACCATTACAGAGCCGGAAGAACCCGTAGTTCTTGACCATGTAAACGGAAAAATCGAGTTTTCTCACGTTTCTTTCCACAAGGAGGACGGTCATGAAATCCTTCATGACATTTCTTTTTCGGTCCTGCCCGGTAAGACAATCGGCATTATGGGAGCCACAGGTGCCGGAAAAAGCTCCATTATCCATCTGCTTCAGCGTCTTTACGATGTCTCGGAGGGCGCCATTTATCTGGATGATGTGAATATCAGGCAGTTGTCCCTGAAACAGCTTCGAAGCTCCATCTCTCTCGTGATGCAGGATGTTTTTCTGTTCTCTGACACAATCACAGAAAATGTGAAGCTCGGAAAAAAGGACAGCATTTCTCTTCAGGCAGTGAAGGATGCAGCCGGCGATGCCATGGCTAAGGATTTTATCGAACGTATGGCAAACCAGTATGACACCGTGATCGGTGAACGCGGTGTGGGTCTTTCCGGCGGTCAGAAGCAGCGTATCACCATCGCCAGAGCTCTGGCAAAGAAGGATCCTGTTCTGGTGATGGATGACTCCACTTCTGCTCTTGATATGGAAACGGAGCAGAGCATTCATGAGACACTCCGCCATCTTCCGGATACGACCAAGATCATTATCGGTCACAGAATCAGTGCAGTCTGTCATGCCGATGAGATCATTATCCTGGAAAACGGTTCTATTGCAGAGCGGGGTACCCATCAAAGCCTGCTTGAAAAAAAAGGACTATACTACCAGACTTATATCGCTCAATATGGAGAATTCATTCAAAATCAGGAAGGGAGGGAATTCCATGAGTGTTAATTCTTACAAGGAGGATGAGCAATCCATACAGATTGGCAAGCTGCAAACGCTAAAGCGCCTGTTTGCTTATCTGCTCTCCTACAAATCAACGATTGCCGCAGTGCTTGTCATTATGGCTTTCTGTGTAGTGGTTTCCCTGCTGAATCCGCTGTTCATCGAATCCGCCATTGACAACTATATTGTTTCAAAAAATCTTAAAGGCCTTTGCCTTTTGATCCTTCTTGCTGTCGCACTGAATCTTTTGATGATCGGCGGCATTAAGCTTCGGATGTTTTTGATGGCAAAGGTGTGCAACAGCATTCTTGTCACGATCAGACAGGAACTGTACACCCATATCCAAACGCTGGACTTTCACTTTTTTGACAGCCGCCCTACCGGAAAAATACTGGCACGTATCATCGGTGACATCAACTCACTCAAGGATGTTCTGAATAATTTTGTCACCACCCTGATTCCGGACTTTATCACCGTTGTAGCTGTCGCTGTCATCATGTTTATGAAGGATCCGATCCTTGCCGCAGCTGCCCTTTGCAGTCTGCCGATCATGGCCGTGGGCTTATGGCTGATACAGACTTTTTCCCATAAGAGATGGCAGATTGTACGAAAAAAATCGTCCAACCTGAACGCCTTTGTTCACGAAAATATGTCAGGAATGAGGATCATTCAAAGCTTTACGGCAGAAAAGGAAACAAGTGAAACCTTTCATGACCTCACCACGCAGCACAGGCAGTCCTTCGTGAATGCCTGCCGGATCAATGACGCCCTGGGATCTGTCATTGATTTCTGCTGGGGGTTCGGCATAGCCGCACTCTACTTTGTGGGAATCATGATCCTCGGAACCGAGAGGGTAAGTGTAGGTACCTTTATCGCCTTCGGCACCTACATCGGTATGTTCTGGAATCCCATTATGAATCTCAGCAACTTCTACAATCAGATCATCACCAATCTGGCGGCTGCGGAGCGGATCTTTGAGATCATGGATACAAGGGCTGAGATCACAGATCAGGGAGCGGTAAAAGAGATGCCAACCATCAAAGGACGGGTAGACTTTTGCAATGTAAGTTTCTCCTATGACAACGAGGTAAAAGTACTGAACAACGTTTCCTTTACCATCACTCCGGGAGAAACCATCGCTCTGGTAGGACCTACCGGTGCCGGTAAAACTACCATCGTTAATCTGATCAGCCGCTTTTATGATGTACAGGAAGGGATTGTCTCCATTGACGGCTGCGATGTCAGAGATGTGACTATTGAGAGTCTGAGAAAACAGATGGGAATCATGACACAGGACAATTTCCTCTTTACCGGAACCATTAAGGATAATATCCGCTATGGTAAGCTGGATGCAACTGATGAGGAAATCATCAGCGCTGCCAAGGCCGTACATGCCCACGAATTTATCTGTAAACTGGAAAAAGGATACGACACGGTGCTTTCCGAGCGGGGAGGCGGTCTCTCCATCGGTCAGAAGCAACTCCTTGCTTTCGCAAGAACCATGGTTTCCGACCCCCGTATTCTGATCCTGGATGAAGCCACCTCCAGTATTGATACGGGCACTGAGCTTTTGGTGCAGGAAGGAATTGAAGCCCTCTTAAAGGGACGAACCTCCTTTGTCATTGCCCACAGACTTTCCACGATCCAGAAGGCTGACCGGATTTTTGTCATTGATAACGGCGGCATCGTGGAGGAAGGCAATGCCCGTGAATTGATCGCAAAAAAAGGAGCCTATTACAGGCTCCATATGGCGCAGATGACTCTGCCGCTATAAAATTCTTAACTTTAAAATTCAGTTGTCCACTCGTGAGGGCCACCCCAGTCACCGATCAGCTGTGTGGTGGTTCCGTCATGAGTTTCCACTCTCGTCTCAAACCGGTAATTCATCTGCGGTACATATTCCCCATCAATTTCCACATTGCTGTAAAGATAAATAAATTCATAAGTAGTATGAGGAAAATACTCGCCGTTTTCGGCGGCAGGCTCATAGGAGATGCACACTCTCTGTACTCCCGCATCCTCCTGCTTTGCGCTCCAGATGTTGATGACATCGGAGGTGTTCTCACACTCCTCATAATCCGCAAAAGCAAATTTCCAGCTTCCATCCTCATTCACAAGCTTCATCTTCTCACGGCTTACGGGAATGTAGGTTGCCCCACTCCAGTATTCCATGGTTCCGTTCATGAATTCGTCTCTGATTGATATATATTCTTCTTTGTTCATGAATTCCTTGATAGGAACAAAATCTCCCGACTCAAAAATCGTAAATGCTTCTCCAAAGAAATCCTGCATGGCAATAGCCTTGTCTGTGCAGGCAGCCAGCTCTTTCACAGCATCATTCTCTCCGGCCTCCAGAATTCTGGACAACAGATTCTGATAATCCTGTAAATGCTCTATATCCAGCCAGATCTCATCATTTCCCGGTACGGCAAACTTGAGAACCTCAGCTTTTAATTCCTCCGTGGGATTGCTCTCATACACAAGGAGCAGACGAAGCATTACATTCTGATAGGATTCAAATTCACAGGATTCGTCTGACTCAGTATTGCAGAGGAATCCCTGTTCGGAAGAATCTGCCTCAAACAATCTGTCATAGCAGGCATCCAGCAAAGTGAACGCATCTGCATTATCGGGATCCTTTTCCAGTGCCGATACACATTTATCCAGTGTTCCCAGTGTGCAATGATTGCCGTTTATATCGGCAACCGCCTCATTTAAAAGGACGGTACAATAATACTGAAGTAAGCTCTCATCCTGGGTTGTCTCCCATCCCTGGTACAAAATCTGCTCTGCGGAGGTGGCATCTTCCTTAGTTAAGTATGCCCCCGCCATTGCGCGGTATGCCTGGATGGAGGAGGAATCTATCTTAAGGGCCTCCTGACAGGATGCGATGGCATCGTCATAATCTTCCGTTTCAATATAGGCATTTGCCTCCTCTAACTGTCTGGCAACCTGGATTCCCGGAAGCAGATTGTAAATCAACACACCTGCACCGGCTACCACTCCAAGACAGATTACCGCAACTGATATTTTTTCTATTAAAACAACTCTTCTTCTCTTTTTGCGTCTTCTCTCTCTCGCTTCATCTCTCTGATTCATTCTTCTTAATTCTTTATTATCCATCTCCACAAATCCCTCTGATATTGCTAATACCAAACACTGACACGCATTGCGAATCATCTTATCGGGTCAAAAAACAGCTTTTCTCCCCGGGAAGATACTGCGCTAATCAATATCGTAGCATAGAAAACGACTGTTGACAAATGCTTTTTGTGTAAAACAGGTTAAAACAAGCTAAAAGCTTTTCTTTCTTGCACTGTTTCTTCTCTCAGCGTTTTTCCTCTCGCTCTTTCTTGTGTCACTGTGTCTTCTTCCGTCACCATAGCGCGCTTCACCGCCTCTGCGGTTCTTTATATTTCTGCCACTCTTTTCCTCACAGTGCTTTGGACTTCTCCTCTTTCCGAAGCCAAACTGCTCTTCCCTGATCTCTTCCGGCTCCTCTCCCACCTTCATCATCATGAAGGCTGCCGCCAGATCAAGCAATGTAAACTCATTCTCTTCCACTGCCTTCAGTATGGTTTCTTTCAAGTTTTGAAGATCCTTCTGTTCCATGATCTCCACGGCCTCAGAAAAGATCTTTCCGCATTTCACCCTGGTAATATCCTTGGGTGAGGGAAGCTTTCTTTCCCTGATCTTCGTATGACAGATGCGTTCTATCTCATGGATCTTAAAGATTTCCCTGCCGCATACCAGAGTAAAGGATCGGCCTGCCTTTCCCGCACGTCCCGTACGGCCGATACGATGGACATAATATTCGATATCCTCCGGCACGTCATAATTAAACACGGCGTCCACTCCGTTTACATCAATGCCTCTTGCCGCCACATCCGTAGCGATCAGAATCCCGCAGCGTCCTGTCCGGAAGGCGTTCATCACCATATCTCTCTGATGCTGTGACAGATCCCCGTGAAGCCCTTCTGCCTGATAACCTCTGTCCTTCAGAATCTCCGCCATCTCATCTACCATACGCTTGGTATTGCAGAAGATCAGACTGCGCACCGGCTGATAATAATCAAGGAGCCTGCAGAGCGCCTCCATTTTATCCTTCTTGGCAATTCGATAATAGGCCTGTTTGATAGCCGCTACAGTAATCTCCTTCGGTGTCACTCTGATGTATTCCGCATCTGTCTGATACTCATGGGTAATTCTGAGAATCGGTTCCGGCATGGTGGCGGAAAAAAGTGCCATCTGGCGTTCCGCCGGCATATCCGCAAGGATCGTCTCAATATCCTCCCGAAAGCCCATGTTCAGCATCTCATCCGCTTCGTCCAGCACAATCATCTTGATTTCGCCTGTCTTTATGGTGTGACGGCGCATGTGATCCATCACTCTTCCCGGTGTCCCTACTACAATCTGTACTCCCTGTGCAAGGGAACGGATCTGTCTTGTGATATCCTGACCGCCATATACGGGAAGCACCTTGATCCCCTGCTTATATTTGGCGAGCTTTCTGATCTCCTCCGCTGCCTGAATCGCCAGCTCTCTTGTAGGACAAAGCACGATCGCCTGGAGCCTGCGCAAAGACGGATTCACCCGCTGAATCATGGGAATACCAAAGGCTGCCGTTTTACCTGTTCCCGTCTGGGCCTGTCCGATGATATCCCTTCCCTCCAAGAGCACAGGAATCGCTCTTTCCTGAATCGGTGACATGGTCTCAAATCCCATCTCCTTTACCGCACGAAGAATATCACTGTCAATGTCGGCATCCTGATAACGCATTCCGGCTTCTTTACTCTCTTCTTCTGTCAATATTTCCTCGAGATTCTCTCTTCTTAACTCTTCTTTCATCTACTCTCTCTTTCCGTTCACAGCTGACAAATGCAAATCAATTTATTATCATAATTTATTGTCATAAAGAAAAGACACCACTCATCATAAGTGCTGTCTTTATCACAACTTCTAAAGTATATCTGTTATTCTTATGTATGTCAAGGACTAATCATTGTTATTTTTCTCTCGGGTCTTTGACACTTACTTTTTAGAAAAATTATAAAGAATCTTTTATTCAA
>CAMEIH010000089.1 GCA_945917985.1 uncultured Clostridium sp.
ATAGAAGAGAAAATGGTAAAAAAGCGGAAATGGAAGCAAAGGATAATACCATCAAAGAACAGCAAGATAAAATAAATGAATTGAAAGAAACAGTAGAAAAACAACAAACCACTATTGACAGAATATCTGATGAAAACACTTCCTTAAAAAATGATCTTACTTCCATCCAAAATGAATTCAATGCCTTCAAAGCACTTGTAGCACCATTGATCGAGCAGGCAAATTCAAAAAATGACTTAGACAAATAATCAAAAAGAAATCCCAATGAAAAAGCATCACAGTTTTTACATTGGGATTTTTAATTATAATTTCTACAAAATTTTCAATTGTCAATCTGCACAGAATCACATTGCACCACTTCCATGAAATACTGCAAGAACTGTTTTTAAAAGTATCTTAACATCAAGCATAAATGACCAGATGTCAATATACTCCACATCCAGTCTTACAATCTCCTCAAAATCCGTGATCGCGCTTCTTCCGCTGACCTGCCACATCCCGGTAAGCCCCGGTCTGAAACTTAAGGTACGTCGATCTTGTCCGCTGGCGCATTAAAGGCGGCATGAAAACCGACGCTGGGCGCGATCGTATTGTTCCGATCCATGAAAAGATCCGCCCGATTGTCCAGCGGCACTATAACCCAGAAAGCAAGTATTTGTTCCCGAATGAAAAAGGCGACTTTATGACCTATGATCAATACCGTGGACGCTTCAAAAAGGTTATGCGTGCGCTGGGTGCTACTCACACGCCGCATGAAGCGCGCCACACTTTTATTTCCTGCGCAAAGTATTTCAAAGTCGACGACAATCTTTTGAAAGCGATCGTCGGTCACAAAATTACTGACGTGACCGAAGCTGTGTACACGCATAGACCTTTCGAAGATTATGTGGAAGCTGTGCAAGTGATCGGCTACGAAGGCGACGACATAGACTTTGAACCGATTGACGCTGAATGGGATTGACGACCGCGCCTGCTGCCTGTTATACTCTTTTTGTGCTAATCAACTAGTGGGCTGGTTTTTTAGAAGCCTACACAAAAAGGGCTGATCGCTTTTGATCAGCCCTTTTATTTTGTGTATTACGTCTGTGTATTACCTGTGTACTACCCGTGTACTATGTGCCAGTTTTCATGGGTTTTCACAGGTTTTTCGCTTCTAAAAAATGCTTATTTTATCGGCATTTCTTAAAATCTGCCTGCGTCGGCAGCTTCCTGCACAGCTACTGCAACAGCTACGGTAGCACCTACCATAGGGTTGTTACCCATACCGATCAGACCCATCATTTCTACATGGGCAGGAACGGATGAAGAACCTGCGAACTGAGCATCTGAGTGCATACGTCCCAATGTATCTGTGAAACCATAGGAAGCAGGACCTGCAGCCATGTTATCAGGGTGAAGAGTACGTCCTGTACCACCGCCTGATGCAACTGAGAAGTACTTCTTTCCGGCTTCTGTTCTTTCTTTCTTGTAAGTACCTGCAACGGGATGCTGGAATCTTGTAGGATTGGTAGAGTTACCGGTAATGGAAACATCTACATTCTCTTTCCACATGATTGCAACACCTTCAGGAACGGAGTTTGCACCATAGCAGTTAACCTTTGCACGAAGGCCTTCTGAATAGGACTTGCGGAATACTTCCTTAACTGTGTTGGTATAAGGATCATATTCTGTCTCAACAAAGGTAAATCCGTTGATTCTGGAAATGATCTTAGCAGCGTCTTTTCCAAGACCGTTCAGGATAACACGGAGAGGTTTCTGACGAACCTTGTTAGCCTTCTCTGCAATACCGATGGCACCTTCTGCTGCTGCAAAAGATTCATGACCTGCAAGGAATGCGAAGCAGTCGGTATCCTCTTCCAGAAGCATCTTGCCAAGATTACCATGGCCAAGACCAACCTTACGTGTATCAGCTACGGATCCGGGAATACAGAAAGCCTGAAGTCCCTCTCCGATTGCTGCAGCAGCTTCGGAAGCCTTTCTGCAGTTCTTCTTGATAGCGATTGCAGCACCTACTGTGTAAGCCCAGCAGGCATTCTCAAAACAGATGGGCTGGATCTTCTTAACCTGATCATATACGTTAAGTCCAGCATCCTTTGTAATTTTTTCAGCCTCTTCAATAGAAGAAATGCCGTAAGAGTTTAATACAGAAGTGATTTTATCAATTCTTCTTTCATATGATTCAAATAATGCCATTTTATCATTCCTCCTATGATTATTCTTTTCTCGGGTCGATGATCTTAACAGCATCATCTACACGGCCATACTGTCCGCAAGCCTTCTCATATGCAGTTGTGGGATCGTCGCCCTTCTTGATGAAGTCTGTCATCTTGCCAAGGTTTACAAACTTGTAACCGATGATCTCATTGTCAGCGTCAAGTGCGATACCTGTTACATAACCTTCAGCCATCTCCAGATAACGGGGACCTTTCTTTAAGGTACCGTACATAGTACCAACCTGGCTTCTGAGTCCCTTACCAAGGTCTTCAAGACCTGCACCGATAGGAAGTCCATCTTCAGAGAAAGCACTCTGAGAACGTCCGTATACGATCTGTAAGAATAATTCTCTCATAGCTGTATTGATTGCATCACATACAAGGTCAGTATTTAATGCTTCCATAACAGTTAATCCGGGAAGGATTTCTGCAGCCATAGCTGCTGAGTGAGTCATACCGGAACATCCGATGGTCTCAACCAATGCTTCCTGGATAATACCCTCTTTTACATTCAGGGTTAATTTGCAGGCGCCCTGCTGAGGTGCACACCAGCCTACACCATGTGTTAAACCTGAAATGTCTTCCACTTTTTTAGCCTGAACCCATTTTGCTTCTTCGGGAATCGGCGCACAGCCATGATGAACACCCTGTGCTACTGTACACATTTCTTCAACTTCTTTTGAATAAATCATGTGAAAACTCCTTTCAACATATAGATAATATTTATTAACAAAATATCCGAACAGCTTGTGAATATTTTGTCATAATCACTTTTATAATTTTCTCATAACTTCTGCAAAAAATCCAGTACTTTTGACAATTTTTTATCTCTTCTGTGCAATTTCTCCCTGTTTTTTATAGATGCTTCCCTCCGGAATGCATCCGCGCACCATGGAAGTCGGATAAATATTGGAATTTCTGCCGATCACGGTACCGGGATTTAAGACGCTGTTGCATCCCACCTCCACGTTGTCTCCGAGCATAGCACCGAACTTCTTAAGTCCTGTCTCCAGCTTCTCTTCACCATTCTTCACAACCACCAGAGTCTTATCACTCTTCACGTTGGAGGTGATGGAACCGGCACCCATATGAGCCTTAAAGCCAAGAATACTGTCTCCCACATAATTGTAATGGGGAACCTGAACCTTATTGAAAAGGATTACATTCTTAAGTTCTGTGGAATTGCCTACAACCGCACCTTTTCCTACAATGGCATTTCCTCTGATAAAAGCACAGTGCCTTACTTCCGCCTCCTCATCGACGATGGCAGGGCCGTTAATGCAGGCAGTAGGTGCAACTTTGGCAGAACCTGCTATCCATACGTGTTCCTTCACTTCCGTAAATTTGTCTTTCGGAAGGCGCTCTCCAAGTTCCACAATGAAGGCACTGATCTTCGGAAGGATCTCCCAGGGATATTCAGCCTGCTTCATGAGATCAGCTGCAATGGTCTCCTCTAAATTATAAAGATTGCTGATTTTAAACTGTTCCATATCTGCTCCTTATTTTTTATAATTTTTTGCCACCTCATGAAAACGGTATGTAAGAGATGACTGATTATTCTGCTGTTTTACAATATTGGTTCTTCTGGTCACAAAGTCATCCAGCTTCTTCATATACTCTTCTTCTGTTATAGTCCCTTCTGCAACCATAGTCAAACCTTTTTCCCAGCTGGCGGTCAGCGCCGGATCCAGAAGCGGTCGGATGGAACTGTTTACCACCTCGTAAATCATCTCTCCCATCTGGGTTGGCGTGATGATCTGGGTCTTTTTGTTCAGCGCAAGATAATTGATGTTTACCAGCTTTTTGAGAATTTCCGCACGGGTGGCACTTGTTCCGATGCCGCTTCCCTTGATCTGGGCACGAAGTTCTTCATCCTCGATAAACTGTCCTGCATTCTCCATGGTAAGGATCATCGTTCCCGAATTATATCTCTTTGGAGGAGACGTTTCCCCCTCCTTGATAAACAGCTCACCCATAGGAAGCGCAGAGCCTTTTTTCAGCTGATTTAAGGAGTCCATAAAAGCCTTGTCAAAGCTCTGGTCTTCATTTTCCTCACCATTTTCAGCTTTTGCCTCCTCAGGCTGCTTCTTTGCAAAGGAAAACCGCACGGCCTTCAGGTACCCTTCTTCCTCCAGCACCTTAAAGCTTGCAAAAAACTTTTCTCCTTTCAGAGACAAAACAAGCCCGACTTTCCGATAGATTGCGGGAGGGTAAAAGATACTTAAGAAACGCCTTGCGATGATCTCATATACTTTTGCGGAAACAGGACTTAAGGAATTCAGATTGTTAAGTCCCTGTCCCGTAGGAATAATGGCATAGTGATCCGTGATCTGCTTGTCATTCACATATCTGGATTTTACAATGTTTTTGTAGCTTCCCTGTTCCAGAACACTCTTTGCAATCTCACTGACATGACTGTAACCGGAAAGCCCCTTTATATTCTTATAAATCTCCTTGGAAACCGCTGTGGAGAGAACTCTGGCATCGGTTCTCGGATAGGTGGTCATTTTCTTTTCATATAATTCCTGTGCAATGCGAAGTGTCTCATCAGGACTGATCTTAAAATATTTGGAGCAATCGTTCTGAAGCTCTGCCAGATTATAGAGAAGCGGAGGATTTTTTGTCTCCTTTTTCTTCTCGATGGATTCCACTTGGGGGTCCTGCAAAGGTACTTCCTGTAAAAAATCAATCAATTCCTTTGCACTTTCTTCCTTTTTAAATCCATTTTCCTTATAGAGCAGAGGTGACCCCGCATATCTGGAGGTTTCCGTAACTCTCCATTCACATTCGAAACTTTTACCGGCAAATGCTTCCTTCAGAATCACACGGTAAAACGGTGTTTTCACAAATTCTCTGATCTCCCGTTCCCTGTTCACCACCATGCCAAGCACACAGGTCATAACGCGTCCCACAGAGATAACGGCCCTGTCAGTCTTCAGATAAGATTTGATGCCGCCACCGTATTTGAGTGTGAGAACCCTGGAAAAATTAATGCCCATCAGATAATCTTCCTTGGCACGTAAGTATGCTGCCGCACCGAGATTATCATACTCTGACAGGTCCTTTGCCTCCCGGATTCCACGTTTTATTTCCTCTTCCGTCTGGGAATCGATCCAGACACGTTTTCTGATCTTGCCGGTCACATGGGCCTGCTGTTCCACCAGCCTGTATATGTACTCTCCTTCCCGTCCCGAGTCAGTACAGACGTAGATGGTTTCCACATCCTCTCTGTTTAACAGACCGCTGACAATGGTAAACTGTTTTTTTACACTCTCAATCACTTCATATTTAAAGGTTTTCGGGATAAAGGGAATGGTTTCCAACGACCACTTTTTATATTTTTCATCATATGCTTCCGGATAACTCATGGTCACAAGATGTCCCACACACCAGGTAACGATGGCATTGTCTGATTCCATATAGCCGTCCCTGTTGCTGGTGTTCAGCTGCAGTGCTCTGGCAAATTCCCTTGCAACGCTTGGTTTCTCCGCAATAAATAAATTTTTTCCCATTACATTTCTTCCACAGTTATCAATTTCAAGTTTTGTTTCACCTTTGCTTCCAGATCCAGCTTCTCGTCAAAACGACTGACAGAAAACAGATAGACGTAATCTGCCTTGAGCTTTGCCTTCTCAGCACAGAAAAGAAGCCACTCGTAATCATCGTACCTCATCATGGGCTTGTCAAAGTTACAAAGACCGATAATGGTTTCTCCCTTTTCCCCTTTGGCAATAATATCGATGTTTCCGAATTTACCTACCCATTCACCGAATTCTACAGCGTTAAAAGGAAGCTTGCCCCATTTATTCCACTGTTTCATTCTCTGGGCACAGACAGTCTTATAATACTCTGATACATAGGTTTTAAAATAAGGACCGATAAAGCGATTGTAAAATTCTACCCCCGTCATACTTTCCAGGCAGCTCAAATTGGGGAAAATGAAAGTAAAATAGAAATGAACAAAATGATTTTTGATTCTGTAAATCCCCTTTTGCACATTCTCTTTTCCTTCCGTATCATAGGAAAACACTTTTTCCACAAGCTCCAGCTCCATCAGATTTTTCAGATAGACGCTGATCTTTGCCCTGGAAAATTCTGTGTGAAGATACAGATCATTGAGCTTATGATTGCCGGCCGCAATGGAGGCAAGGATGGTATTGTAAACACCGGTTTCGCGAAGCTCTCTCTCTACGATCCGCTGTCCTTCTCCGTACAGATATTTGGCAGGATCAAGAATGTTTCTGCAGATATTTTCTTTGATGCTTATTTTATCATTAAAATGCTTCCAAAGCCCGGGAACACCACCGAGTACAGCATATGCTTCAATACTCTTTTCCATTCCGAAACCGGGAAAATATTCCATCATAAATTCGAAATCAAGTTCCTTGATCTTTAAGA
>CAMEIH010000090.1 GCA_945917985.1 uncultured Clostridium sp.
TATTGGGACATTTTCATTTGTGGTATATTAGGACATTATCAAAAATGGTTCATATTACACTTTTGTCAATGCATTATTAAACATTGACAATATCATTCATAAAAATTATAATTTAATTAATATTTTTGGTACATTTTAACAATTTTTTCATCCACACGTATTTCTAACGGAGAGACTATGAGACGAGTAAATACCGCAGACCTGGTTCCGGGAATGGTTACAGCTGAAGATGTTCTCAGTTACAATAACCAACTTATTCTGCCCAAAGGGCTTATTTTAAACGACAAAACAATTACCAAGCTGGCTTTTTATTCCATTCTGCAGGTCAAGGTGGAAGATGTTACCGAGGATATTGAAAGCTCCATAGACACAGAGCCTTCTTATACGGAAAAAATCAGAAAAAGTCCTGAATTTATCAAATTCAAAAAGGAATTTGAATCTGATGTGGACAGTTTTAAAAGCGTGGTCAACGATGTGGTGGAAAGAGGTGCTCCCTTAGAAATCGACAAACTGATGAACCACACCTTAAATATCCTGAACCCCGCCTGGACAAGTCCTAACATCTTTGACATGCTGCATTGCATGCGGGAATATGATGATGCCACCTATATCCATTGTATGAATGTTGCCTTGATCTGTAATGTATTCGCAAGATGGCTGCGGCTCAGCGAAGAAGAAATCCAAAATGCAACCATCAGCGGTCTTCTCCACGATATTGGCAAAACCAAAATTCCCGACAGCATTATCAAGAAGCCGGGTAAGCTGACAGATGACGAGTATAATACCATCAAAAGGCATCCCCAGGAAGGATATATGATGTTGAAAAGTTCTTCCCTTCCTGACGGCATCCGCAATGCCGTACTCATGCATCACGAAAGGTGTGACGGCACCGGTTATCCTTTGGGTCTTACAGGTGATAAGATCGGCGATTATGCCAAAATCGTTTCCATTGCTGATGTTTACGATGCCATGACCTCGGCCAGAGTATATCGCGGTCCTTTATGTCCGTTTAAGGCTATCGCTCTTTTCGAAAGTGAAGGTCTGCAAAAATACGATCCAAAATATATTCTGGTTTTTTTGGAAAATGTGGTAAATACCTACCTGCTGAATAAAGTCCGGCTGAACAACGGCGTTATAGGAAAGATTGTATATATCAATAAAGAGCACCTTTCCGCTCCTACGATCCAAACTGACCATGGATTCCTTGACCTGAGTATTCATCCGGAATTAAATATTGAAGACATTATTTAAGCTGCCACAATGTGGCAGCTTTCTTTTAACTGT
This sequence comes from uncultured Clostridium sp., assembly GCA_945917985.1. GTDB lineage: Bacteria > Bacillota > Clostridia > Lachnospirales > Lachnospiraceae > Suilimivivens. The sequence goes on from CAMEIH010000090.1 coordinate 1,285, forward strand.
TTTTCGGTTTCATGATAAATTGGAGGAGCACCCTGCAGGTGCGGAGAAAATCAATCAGAAATGCGCCGTTTACACCATTATCCTTAAGAGCCCGGTGTCCTTCTCTCAAAGATTTCAGATAACTTCCCGTATCGGAGGTGCTGGTTCCACCGTAATACATTCTGATGATGGTTCTTGGAAGATAGGCAAGTCTATTTTCTTTGTCCTTTAAAAAACGAATCATAAACTCATAATCTGCGGCTATCCGATACTCCGGATTGTATAAACCATACTTCTCATAAATCTCCCGCTTCAGGAAAAGAGTAGGATGCCCCGGCATCCATCCCAGATAAAGACTTTTTTGCGGCCCCATTTTCCAGTACCTTACAACTTTTGTCTCATCGGCATAAACAAGATCTGCGCAAGCGCCCACACATTGTGAGTTGTCTTCTATTGTCTTTACCATCTGTGACACCACATCAGGGTGCAAAAAAAGATCATTAAAAAATACGATGATATCACCTTCCGCCAAGGCATATCCCTGATTCATGGCATCATAAATCCCACGATCAGGACTTGAAGTCCACTTTACCCTGTAGCGGCCTTTGCTCTCGTATTCTTTAATAATCCTCAAAGTATCATCTGTAGATCCGCCATCTTTGATGTTCACTTCTATCTGCGGATAATCCTGCTGTTCAATACTTTCCAATGTTCTTGCAAGATTCTCGGCACTATTATAGGTGGTCAGGATCAAGGAAACTGTTTTTCCCACAAGCATTTCTCCCGGGTGTAAGGATTAACCGATCTTAAGTCGGAACTTCTGTAACTCCCGCTCCGTACATACTTTTTCAATCTGGGCTCCCAGACTCTGGAGTTTCTGGGGGAAGTCCTCATACCCTCTTTCAATAAATTTGATATCATCAATTGTGGAAATGCCTTCTGCAGCAAGAGCTGCTGTCACAAGAGCCGCACCTGCCCTCAAATCCGGAGCAGTCAGACTGGCACCTGTGTATTTCGGCACACCGTCGATAATTGCTGTGTTGCTCTCCACTTTAATGTTGGCTCCCATTCTGGTAAGCTCATCCACATATTTAAAACGATTCTCAAAAATGCTTTCCGTCACAATGCTGGTACCCTTGGACAATCCCAGTGCCACTGTAATCTGAGGCTGCATATCCGTTGGAAATCCGGGATAAGGCAGTGTCTTTACATGAGTATGTGTCAGGGGTTTGGCTGCAACAACGCGAACTGCGTCATCCGATTCCTCCACCTCGCATCCGATCTCAATCAGCTTGGCGCTGATGGATTCCAGGTGCTTTGGAATCACATTCTTGACCGTCACATCTCCTCTGGTCACTGCTGCCGCAAACATAAATGTACCTGCTTCAATCTGATCAGGAATAATCGCATATTCCGTGCCGTGAAGCTTCTGTACTCCTTTAATTCTGATCACATCAGTTCCGGCTCCCTTAATAGATGCGCCCATACTGTTTAAGAAGTTTGCCACATCCACCACATGCGGCTCTTTTGCTGCGTTCTCAATAATTGTCTGGCCTTCTGCCATTGCTGCTGCCATCATGATATTGATGGTAGCACCCACGGTTACCACATCAAGGTAAATATGGCTTCCGACAAGGCGTTTTGCTTCCGTAATGATCAGTCCATGCTCAATTCTTACATCTGCCCCCAAAGCCCGAAAACCTTTGATATGCTGGTCAATAGGGCGAAGACCGATATTACATCCACCCGGAAGAGCTACTTCCGCTTTTTTATATTTTCCAAGCAATGCTCCCAGGAAATAATAGGAAGCTCTAATCTTTTTGATACTGTCATCTTCAATTATCAAATCATTGATGGTTCCGGCATTGATCTTAATGGTGTGTCTGTCAAGCTTTTCCACCCGGATACCGATGCTTTCCATGGCTTGTAACATAGCCATAGTGTCACGCAAATCCGGCACATTTTCTATCGTTACGGTTTCATCCGTCATAGCTGCTGCCGCAAGAATAGCCAGTGCTGCATTCTTTGCACCACCGATCTCCACTTCGCCAACTAAGGGATTGCCGCCTTTAATTGCATACTGTTCCATGAGGATACCTCTATCTATAATACTAAAGTTAATCTCTCTCCCAGACTCTGAACCTGCGGTTCATCGTTACTATACTCTGAACCTGCGGTTCATCATTGCTATACTCTGAACCTGCGGTTCATCGTTACTATACTCTGAACCTGCGGTTCATCGTTAACGTATTGATAAAATCAAATGCCGCTGCGCGGCGCTTGATTTTATTCAATACGTTACATTATAACATATTTTATGCATTTGTAAATCTCAAACATCAGTTCAGGTATTTCAGAGGGTTCACCTGACTGCCGTTTATCAGGATTTCAAAGTGAAGATGAGGGCCTGTACTGATACCGGTATTTCCGCTCAGTGCAATCTTTTGTCCCTGAGAAACCGTCTGTCCGGCCGATACCAGTACCTTACTCAAATGTCCGTATCTGGTCTGTCTGCCATCGGGATGATTGACATAGACAACATACCCATATCCGCTTCCCCAGCCTGCTTTTGCCACCACGCCTCCGGAGGACGCAACAACCGCAGTTCCCGTCGGGGTTGCCCAGTCTACACCTTTATGATAAGTGCTTGCTCCCTTCTTCGGTGCGCTTCTCTTGCCAAAGGTAGAACTCAGTCTTCCGCCTGAAATCGGCTTGATATAGGAAGGCGGGATCTTGGTTCCTCTCTCCACAATCTTGGGAACTGCCTCATAGGTGATCTCTTCCTTAATAATCTCTTCGCTTACCTTCTTATCATTTTCAAAAGAAACCACTGCAACCACTTTTCTGTGGCCGGCGGAAGGTTCCTGCAATGTCTTGGTTTCCGTGGTATACCAGTCATCATTATCCACATAGATAATATCTGCCTCGTAGTCCTCCTCGTAGTAAAGCTCTTCCTGACGCTCTACAGTGAGCTCCGGCTTTGGCACCATGATCACAAGTTCATCTCCGGCACGGATCATGGAATTTTCATCGTCCAGAGTATCATTCATTTCGATCAGTCTGTCCAGCGGAATATCGGTCTTCAATGAAATTCCTGACAGCGTATCACCCGATACCACTTCATACACTTCATTTTTTTCCTGATCCTTTGTCACGATTTCAATGGCATCTCCAACCTCTGTAAGCTCTTCGTCCGAGAGATATGCTTCTACCACTTCGATAGTATCTCCGAAGTTCATGGAAATTAACCCGAGATCATAATCTTCAAAATCTTTTTCCACATCAGGCTCCACGCTTTCAAAAATAGCTTCCATTTCCGCATCGAAACCGGCATTTACGCTGACAGCCTCCTGGGCCAGCTCCTGTTCCTGTACCTCTTCATTGGAAATAGCGTTAGCTGTGAGAACAGGAAGTTCTCTCGCAGGGTCAAGAAACAGTTCTGCAACATAACTGCCCTGCTTGTCCGTGTTATATTTGTCAAGAGCAGCCTGCAGTACCGTAAGAACCTCCTCCTTACTGGAAAGATTGATCATGATATCATTAATTTTGACAACATAACACCTGTTCATGGTCTGCCTTACATCATCTGCAAGAACCATGGCCATATGCGCCACCACTTCCTCTTTGGAATCGGTCTGTCCAAAAAGAACTTCGTCTCCTATTGTTTCGATTTCACTTTCCACAAGGACAAGCTCCTTACTGTCTCTTGCAATCTGCTTTCTGGCTTCCAGCGCATACTGCTCCGCTTCTGCAGGTGAGCCCACAACGCCCACCTCAGTACCATTTAAAAGCACCGTAAACATATTATCTCCCGTGTGCTGAAAACCAACATACACAGGCAGAAAAAAGATACTGACAAATACTGCCAGCACCGCTATTTTCAAATTTCTGACATGTAACCTTTTATAATAACGTGATATATGTTTCATGGGATTCCTCTTGTAACATTTTTGTAACAATCTCATTCTAACAGTAATTTTTTTGCTTGTAAAGAGTATGTTATATTCAGGAAAATTCTGCTACACTATATTTATAAAAATGGCAGGAGGCTTTCATGGAACATATTATTTTTCATATTGACGTCAATTCCGCATATTTAAGTTGGAGCGCCCTTTCTCTCCTGGAAAAGGGCAGCAAGACAGATCTGCGCCAGATTCCTGCCATTATCGGAGGAGATATGGAAAAGCGTCACGGTGTGGTACTTGCCAAATCCATTCCCGCAAAAAAATACGGCATTGTCACAGGAGAACCTATCGTAAACGCCATGCGCAAATGCCCTTTTCTCAGGCTGGAGGCTCCCAACCATCACCTTTATGCAGAAAAAAGCCGTCAATTGATGCAGCTATTGTCTGACATCTGTCCTGAAATAGAACAGGTCAGTGTGGATGAATGCTACATGGATTATACCCCCATCAGCCATCTTTATTCGTCTCCTTATGAGGCGGCAGTCATGATCAAGGACAAAGTCCGTGATACCTTCGGTTTTACCGTGAATATTGGTATCTCTGACCGTAAAATTCTGGCAAAAATGGCTTCCGATTTTAAAAAGCCGGATCTCGTTCACACGCTTTATTCATACGAAATCAAAGAAAAAATGTGGCCTCTTCCGGTTTCTTCCCTGTTTATGTGCGGTAAATCCAGCGTGGAAGTTCTGCGCAAGCTTGAAATAGAAACCATAGGCCAGCTTGCCGGGACCGACCAAAAAATCCTGGAGGCTCATTTAAAAAGCCATGGTACCCTATTATGGGAATATGCAAACGGGATCGATGATTCTCCTGTTGTCTCGACGCCTCCGGATTCCAAAGGAGTCGGCAATTCCACCACTTTGTCAAAAGATGTTACCGAAAGAGAAGAAGCCTGTAAAACTCTTCTTTCCCTCTCCGAGTCCGTTGCTGCGAGACTCAGGAAAGCAGGTCAGCTGGCCGGTATGGTCAGCGTGGAGATTAAATACAGCAATTTTCGAAGTGTCTCCCACCAGACTATGCTCTATTCTCCATCCGATACCAGCCGCATCATTTATGATACAGCCTGCCGTCTCTTCGACGAACTTTGGGATCATTCTCCCATAAGGCTTCTTGGCGTGCGCACTTCCAAACTCGTCTCTGCCACAGAGCCCATACAGCTCAGCCTCTTTGATTTAAATGCAGTTGCGGGGA
>CAMEIH010000091.1 GCA_945917985.1 uncultured Clostridium sp.
TCCATTTCCTTATCCTCACAGAAATTGATGCGGACAACCGGTACTGCTGTCTCCGGTATCTCAGGCTGATAGGCTTTCAGTTTCTCCAGAAGTTCTTCTGCCCGTGGAGACTCTTCGCATTCCTCATCAATAATATCTTTCAAAAACGGAATGTACCTATGGGCATATCCGCATCTTAATTCCAGTGCGACAGTTTCCACCATATCTTCCTCTGGGCTAAAGTTATCATGATAATCATAATGATCAAAGTCTTCCGCTAATTGTTCCAGTGCTGCAGCAAGTTCATCCGCATTCATTTTCTCCGGATAATAATGGACATTCAATTCTTTCGGGAGATAATACCGAAAATCCGGGAAAGCTTCTACAATCTTTTCCAGTGCTTCATGTACCATTGGAAGTGATGCCAGAAATGCCACATCATCCAGGTTGTCTCCCCGGATCGTTTTCCGGCTGACCAGAGATACTTCCGCCTCATCATAAAAAGTATCATTCGGGTCACGATAAATAATGCCCATGCCGTTTCCATAGTAGCTTAACGTTGGGTCATCAATAATTTCCCGGTATTTTGCAAGGATCTCATCCAGATTGGTACTCTTATAAATGTTGCCAAGGCTATGATATTCATCACATTCTGCAGCATAGTATTCCAGATACGGCTCTTTCTTTGGCGGCATATTGTTCAGGACGTTATCGATCATATTGTAGTTTCCCTCCACCAGCTCTTCTACTTTCGCCAATGGCTTGTACTCCCCACTGGCTTTCATCTGCTCCGTTTTTTCATCCAGATACCGTTCAGATTTTTCAAGAAAATCTTCTAACGTACCAGTCTTATCCGGTCTGATCGGTTTCATATCCACTTTCATATTACCAGTCTTATACCCAGCTTCATTCAATACGGAAAACAACTCATCCTCACGGACAGTTCCCTCATAAGCAATTACCACATCCACATCAGAATCCTCATGATATAACCCATCCATTGTTCGGCTTCCATACACACGCACAGCCTGTATCCTGGCATCCAAGTCATTTTCAATAATCTCTGCCTGTGCAATCGCCCATACGGTCTCTTCGATTTCTGACCGGCTCATTCCATTTAATCCGGCTTCCGTTTCCGTATGATCCGAAATAACCGGCACACGCTTTCTCTGGCTTCTTGCTTCCTGAAGAATCTCTGTCTCTACTTCTTCCGCTTTTTCCTGAAGTTCATCATAATCTACCGGTATCCGTTCTAACTGCTCCAGCCCTTCTTCTTCTAAAATATTCTGAATAGCCTGTCTCATAGAAATATCCGGATCATCCAAAATGCCTCCGTCCATGAGTTTATACTCCTTATCATAAAAGGAATAATCATATCCTTCCGTTGCCCCCTGAATCGAAAAGTATTGATCCCCGATTCGGTAAGCCACTTCCTCCTGGTTCAGTTCCGGCTCTAATTGCAGGAAATCCGGCAATTCACGGAAACTGATACTGTCTACAAAATAGGCTTTTACTTTTCCATTTTCATTGAGAACTACAATATCACTGACCGATAAGGAATGCCCGGTATAATCTGCCGGATGGGCAATATTGAACTTTTCATACAGGGAATCCAATGTATTACCATAATGCATTTCATCGGAATAGATTAGCTCATAGTCCTCTTTTCTCACCTGATACCCATGCCTTTCAATGAAATTCAGATCCATAAATTCATATTCTCTGCCAGGGCTGCTGTCTATGATCTGGTATATTCCATATCTGTTTTCTGTCCCCAGAAGAAGTTTCGCCTCTTTCAATGACTTTATCTGTGGATACTCCTGCATCCGTTTTTCCAACGTCCTGATCCGTTCCACCTCCTCTCTCTCCATCTGATAATGCTCCGGTCCTCTTTCAATCTCCATCCGTTCCCGCACCGCAATCGGTCTTGGATAAGTGGTAATCAGATATACGGTCTCCCCCGCATCGAACATCCTTAATGCTTCATCTCTATCCAGATCTGTCATTGGAGGCTGATACAATCCAGCTTCCTCAAAATCTATTTCGTCCTCCCGCTCCTGCATACGCTGCCATGCCTCTTTTTCAATTCCATAGAGACCTTCATGTTCCAGTATCATCTCTCTGCTGGCATAGTCCCCATGGGAACCATCTGACTGCAGGCAGTACACCTTTTCCCCGACACGATGAAGCTCCAGTGCCATCTCCTGACGAAGAGGAAACATATCATCTGCGGTATAGCCATATCTCTTTAGTTCTGCCATACCAACGGAACGATCCGGGAATTCGTCAATTTCCTCTCTTGCATCCCTCAGAATTTCTTTCACCTTCTCTTCATCCGAGGAACGGACAGCATCTGCAAGATCTCTGATCATTTTCCTGATATCATAATCATCCCCAGTCATAGCCGCATATTCCAGAACCTGTTCTTTCTGTTCCTCTGTAAATAAAATGTCTTCCCGCTGTTCTGCCCGTTCCATCTGTTTCTGGGCATAATCCCGAACTTCTTTTTCTGCCATTGTCATATTCCTGTTCATTGCCATATGCCTTTCCTCCTATGCTCCAATTCTTCTGGCAAGTACAATCAGCCTGCCGTTAGTGCTGGAGTATTCACAGGTAGATAAAGAAAGCAGCTCATCATCCTCCCTCACGGTAACACCCGTCGGATAAAGCTGATAAGCTGCCATTTTCTGTAAATAATCCATCTGTTGTTTTCGTGTTTCTTTGTGTAAAAAATCATAATAACCACCGCTTTGTGCCACATTTGTCACATACACAGCAGCTACTTCATACTGGTATTTCTGGTTTTTCAAGAATAACGTGATTTCCTTATGCTCACGGTAATACTCTTCTTTTTTATACCCATTTAATTGCTTGAACATACTGCCATCTTTCATTTGGTGACCATAAATAATCAAATGTTCCTGCCTGGCATCAATATCATTCCGGCAATCCAACATCAGTGTTCCACAGATAGCATAGTTCTTTTGAAAATCATGGTGGAGATAAAACTCATTGTCTTCTCCCTGCACGACCGGATAACTGATATCAGTTCCATCAATCTTCAGCCACCCAATGCAGTCTGCATTTTCATCCAACAGTGCCTGATAATCAAAATCATCTGTTTCTGTCGTTGGATTATCTGCATTGGATTCTGTATCATCATCCTCTGTATCCTTTTCCGGAAACGCCATCTCTTCCACCTGCCGGTAGTTCTGTCTGTTGCCATAAGAATCCTGCCAGTAATCCAAGAGGAATTTCCCACATATCAACGAAACAACCAGAAACACAATCAACAATACTTTCTCTGTTCTCTTCATATAGCACCTCCTTCCGGGCATGAAAAAACCGGCAGGTATTTCACTGCCGGTGTATATCGGTTATAAAACATAAATGAATTTATTTACTTTTAGTTCCATCGTCATTAAATGTTGATTCAGCTCTAAAAACTGAAATTTTCAAGTGTTTGATAAATTTCTTATTTATCTGTTATAAAATGCTTCTATCGCTTCTCCCATGTAAGATGTAAAACCTGTACCATATACAGAATCAACTCCGGCTTTAGCCTCAGAATCACTTCGGTACACCTTTGCAATTTCCAGCATCAATTTTGTTACATCATCCATCTGATACAGTTGTTTTGCAACAAAATCATATTCGCCAATTAGTTCACGAACCTCAAATGAATTTACATCCATTCCGATTTTAGAAGCGAGTTTCTTTTGAATATTACCTATACGTTTCTGATAAGCGGTCATTACTTCAGAACCGTGAGAAGTCTTTGTGGCTTCCAATGCAGATTCCTTACTTCCATACCATTCAACAATTTTTGCAAAACTCTTTTGAACCTTTTCGGTAGCAGCATTCTTTAGAAAGTGCTCCTTAAATGATTCTAAGCTGCCATAATGTTCAATAAATATTTTTTTCTGTTCATCATTCATTTGTTCAACCAAGCTGTCATACATGGTGTGAATCTCTGTTTCATCAAATACTGTAAAATCCATCCTATTATCTCCTTTCAGAATATCATCAATGCTGGCAATCAAACGCTCTATGCGCTCCTTTTTTACCATTAACATTTTTCTCTGCATTTGCAGAATTTGGTTTCTGTCAAGGTCAGGATTTTCCATAACAGCTTTGATTTCTTTTAAAGGAATATCAAACTCACGGAAAAACAAAATCTGCTGTAATGTTTCGAGAGCCTTATCGTCATAAAGCCTGTATCCAGCTTCACTTTTTGATGTAGGAACAAATAAACCTATTTCATCATAATAGTGGAGCGTGCGTGCACTGATACCCGTAAGTTCTGCAATTTCTTTTACTGTCATCATTCTGTTCAGCCCCCCTTTCCTTGATGAAATTACTATAATCTATGACGTTCCGTGAAGGTCAATAGGGTTGAAGAAAAATTTCCATACATATTTACATCAAATTCAAATTCGTCTCTCGGTTAAACACACCAGCTTACTGGAATTTTGTATTATGTGTAAATTTGAATTGTCTGGTCATCTTATTCAACTGACAACCAGACAATTCTATTAAAAGTCTGTTAAAAACATTTTTGCAATACTGCTTAGACCAAAGCTATCAGCAACATTTTCTAAACCTAATTTGATTTCATCTCTGCTGAAGTTATTTACTTCTAAAAAATCGTCTGTTTTGTCATTCAAATAGGAATAAAATAATAGTGCAATTTCTAAACTATTCACATCTGTATTACTGGTCAAATCATATAATCTATTTTCAGCTTCATTGATTTCTCCAGCGTCAACCATGTCTAACAGATTTTCCAATGTTTCCTGTTCTTCTTTATTTTCCAACAATTCTACTGTTGGGGACTCCGTATCAATGTTGAATAATAGTTTTAAAATAGCTCGCACCATTTCTTTAATGAGTCTCATTACATAATCTTGCTCAAACACAATTATTCTCCTTTCTGCTTTCTATTTGCAGTAGGTGTTTGCGAAACACCAAAAGCCGCATAAATACGACATTTTTTTGTTGCCAAAATAAAATATCTCCTCAAGGTTTATGGTAAAATAGAATTGTCCAGAAACTAATCAACCACTCACCTTAAAGGAGATATACCTATATGATAACACATAAGCAGCTCACTTTGGCAGAAGTTTTTGATGATTGTCAAAATAAATTTGACAATGACAAATATCAGTTTCTAGTACTTCTCGATGAAGCCATTAAGTATGAAAGCATTGTAGCACTTGTTGGGTCCAAAAGGGCATAAAACCCCCTTCCCCACCAAAAGGGGCTTTTTAAATGGGATACGGTATGATATAATAAGCTACAGCAATCCAGTTTTGGCTGTAGCAGTTGTCACCGCAGGATCTTTGATTGATGATTTAGGGCACGACCCTGTTGGGGTCCGGAGATAAGTACCGGAATTCCATTTACAGATTCCTGCATTGATTGAGATGCATCTGTGCTTCCTGAGGTGGATTGCTTTTCTTTTCTATCTGCAGTCTCTGTCTCCTTGCCAGAACACTGCGTCTCAATCAACTCAATCGTGCTTTCGTCAGCACCCTGCTCTTTTAAGAATGCGATGACATTGTTTAAATTCAGCCCTTTTGTTTTTCTGGTATTTTGTATGGTATCTTCATGATCGATGGGATGGAAATCTGCGTCACCCTTGATCATATGGTAGATGGCCACGAGCATCTTCCTTGCTATGGCGATGATGGCCTTTTTGTGGCCCCGGCGCTTTTTCAGCGTTTCGTATTTATTATGGAAGTAGGGATCTTTCTTCGTACTTTTCACAGCAGCAAGCGCACACTGCACAAGCAGCGGCTTGAGGTAATGGCCTCCGTTCCCCACTTTTGTGGATTTTTTCTTTCCCGCGCTTGCATTATTTGCGGGGCAAAGGCCTGCCCAGCATGCAAGGGAAGCATCATCCCGCCAGACAGACATGTCCGTGCCGATCTCGCCAAGAATGTATAAAGCGGACTCTGACGTAATTCCGACCATTGTGGTGAGATGGCGGATGATACCGGCATATTTTTGGCGATAGTACTCCAGCTTTTCATCGACCATGGCAATGCACTGTTCAATCTGGGAAAGATGCATGCTTATAATCTGCAGCTTGTCCCGTTGCACACCGATGAATTCATAGCCATGGATGCTGTCCAGGATGTCCCCGTCCGAGGCCTTCACATTCCCGCGGTGGCATATCAGCCCCAGAATTTCTTCGTC
>CAMEIH010000092.1 GCA_945917985.1 uncultured Clostridium sp.
AACAATAAAAAAACCTTGATTTTTAAGGAAAAAACACTTGACTTAATAGGGAGGTAACTGCTTTATGACCACACCCGTTTACTTTGCATAGCGCGGCTATTGCAAATAAAATATAACCAGTGATAGCCTGCGCATCGAAATGCAAGTATAAGGAGATGCCATGAGCTATTTAACGAAAACAGAATATGAAGTTGTACCACAGGAATCCTTTTCCGTTATCAGGAACTGCCCCGGCTGCGGTGTGAAAACAAATTACAGAAACACGAAAAGATTTCGCGTTAATGCCAACGGAAACAGACTGGATGTCTGGCTGATCTACCAGTGTGAGAAATGTAAACATACCTTAAACCTCACTGTCTATGAACGTCAAAAGGCTGCAATGATACCAAAAGATGAATATCAGCACTTTTTAGGTAATGATGAAGAGACCGCAGAAAAATACGGCATGAATTTTGATTTTTTTCGGAAAAACAAGGCAGATGTTGATATGGATGAAATCACTTACAGGTATATCAAACTGCAGGAATCATCTTCCGAACCGGCAGATAAAATTGCCTGCTTTCAACAGACATTGGTCCATATTCAAAATCCATATGGATTAAAAATCCGCCCCGAAAAACAGATTGCGGAAGTACTTGAATTGTCCCGGAGTCAGGTGGTAAAACTATTGAACCAGAACGCAATTACAATAGAAAGCGTATCCTCAAAGAATATTTCTTTCTGTGTAAAAGCTACACCATAATATAGTCGGATTTACGAAAGGAAGGGCTTAACGCCCCTTTTTCTTTTTCACAAATTCCAGAAACTTTTCAGTTGCCTTGGACATCGTTCTTTCCTGATTCCAGGCAAGAACATATTTTGCCATTACCTGCGGATTACAGATTGCCTTGATGCACAGGCTGTCTTTTGCAATGATATCACTGGCAGAAGCCGGGTAAATAGCAATTCCAACTCCCTGTCTGATAAGCTCATAAGCACTTAAGGTATGCGCAATATAGCATCGCACCTTAGGTTTTGTACCTGAGATTGCAAACCAGTCTTCTATTTCATGAAGTCTGGAATGTCTGGAGGGAATCACAAGATCATAGGGAGCCAGTTTCTCTAATTCAATACTGTCTCCCTCTTCCCCGGCAAGTGGATGATCGGTGGGCATGATTGCCACCCATGGCTCTTCATACACCGGAAGGGTATCGATCCCCTCCGGATCAAAAGGCGTCATGATAATGGCAAGATCGCATAAACCTTTCTTGATCCTGGAGACAATGTCATCGGTATTTCCATTCCATAAATTGTATTTCACATTAGGATATTCTTTCTGAAACTCTGCTATCCACTTTGCCAAAAGATTGGGGGCATGACCTTCCACATTGGAAAAATAGATGGTTCCCTGAAGACCATTATCCATCTCCCTGATATCCTCCACTGACTTTTCTGACAATTCCAGTATTCTGGTCCCGTACTGTCTGAATATCTCACCGGCTTCCGTCAGTTCCATGTGATGAGGGGACCTGTTAAACAATTTAGTCCCCAGTTCATTCTCAAGATCCTGTATCTGCCGGCTTAAGGGCGGCTGCGCAATACACAGCTTTTCTGCAGCCCTTGTAAAATTCATTTCTTCCGCTACCGCTAAAAAATACCGAATATGCCTCAGTTCCATAGGCGCCTCCTTATTTACCGTGTTATATATTTCTTCCTTTTATCGCTCGCTCATAATACCTAATAAGTATTATAGCATATTCATAATATGTATTTCAAATATAATAAAAAGTCTGTTATATTAAAATCATCAAATGAAAGACGTCTTTACAAAGTAAAAAAGGAAAGGATAAGGAGGACTGCATTATGTTAAAAATCAAAATGTTCCTGGAAGAGTATTACAAGATATGCGCACACAAATAAAAGAAAATGATGTAAATGAAAATGATTAGGGTCTGTCGTTCTTTTTGGAATGGCAGACCCTTTTCGTTGGATAAGATTGTACATATTTTATATTTCATTTTTTATTGTACTGTGTAAGGAGGATTAGAAAATGAAAAAATTTAAATTAAGCTTTATGAAACTATTATTAATGTTTGGACTGATTCCTCTCATGTTCTCAGTATCCATAGTTGATACCATGGCCTGTGAATTTTTAAAGAGTACCCTTCAGGAGGATACAAAAACAGTGCTCCAGGTTGCCGCAGTGGATTTAGCCAATTACTATCATGCACAGTTGGCAGACAAGGGAGAAATTTCCGAAGACAGAACTTATATTGACAGTTTTCAGGGAGAGGATATTGAGCTTACACTGTGTATCGGAGATACCAGAATGTTGTCTTCCATAAAAGATGCCGATGGCAACAGTATTGAAGGAACAAAGGCTGACGCTAAAACAGTGGACGAAGTGATCAACAAAGGAAATTCTTTTTTCAGCAAAGATCTCTCAATTGCCGGAAAAGAATACTATGCCTACTCTGCACCTCTCAAAGATGCCGATAACACTGTTATTGGTATTGCCTTTGCCGGCAAAACAGCAGAAAATGTGCAGGAAGCATCCGATCAGCTGTTTAACACGTTTATGATCGTAGGTACAATAAACATATGTCTGTTTGCCCTCATCATCATCTTACTTGCAAGGACCATCAAACGGCCATTTGGTAAGATAGCCGACAGTCTGGAAATTCTGGCAAACGGAGACTTAAGTCAGGAGATCCTGATTAAGAGTAAAATCAATGAGACAGGCCGCATTATCGATTCAGCAAAGAAGCTTCAGGATAACCTTCGCCGCACTGTTTCCAATGTACGTGATACTGCGATTGCATTGTCCGGCAGTGTCGATGAAGTGAATGACTTAAGCAGCCACATAGCAGAGGGAACAAACCAGATTACCAATGCCGTTTCCGAATTATCATCCGGAGCAGTGAATATGGCTGATAACGTGCAGAATGTAAACATAAAAGTAGTAAATATCGGTCAGAGCATCAATGACATTACCGGTAATGTGGAAAATCTGGGAACCAGTTCTTCTGTTATGAAAAAGTCCAGCAACGATGCAGAAAACAGTATCAACGGTGTTTTAAAATGCAGTTCGGAATCTGTTGACGCAGTGGAACGGATTGCCGCTCAAATTGAACTGACCAACCAGACCATCTCGAAGATTACAGAAACCGTTGATATGATCAGTTCCATAAGTGAAGAAACTGAATTATTAAGTCTGAACGCAAGTATCGAAGCTTCCCATGCCGGAGATGCCGGCAGAGGCTTTGCCGTGGTTGCTGAAAACATCAAGAAATTAAGTGAGCAAAGCGGAGAAAGTGCTAATATCATCAAAGCTCTTGCAGATGATATGATTAAGCAGTCTTCCTTAAGCGTATCCCTGGCAAATGAGATCAAAAAGATCATTGCCAGAGAACAATCCGAAATTTCTGATACTCAGGCCAAATTTGAGACCCTGAATAAGGAAATTGAAACTTCCATTGAAAAAATTGCAATCATCGGGACCATGACAGAAAACATCTCCAATGTAAAAAATGAAATTGTGGAGAATGTATCGGAATTAAGTGCTATTTCGGAAGAGAATGCTGCCAGCAATCAGGAGGTTACGGCATCTGTTGAAACCATGGGCACTTCCATCACCGATATCAATCACAAGACCGGTGACATGAAGGCATTAGCCGACAACCTGAACCAGGCAATCAGCGTGTTTAAGCAATAATAAAAAGTCCTTGCACCGATTAAAATCGGTGCAAGGACTTTGCAATGTAAGAGAATAGTTTGCATATATTAACCGGCATAAGCACAATAAGGATTGACACTGATATTTGTTACTTTTCCATCCACGGCGCAATACCAGATGGCACGGTTACCCAGTCCATCACCGGTAATATAAGCATAACCGCTTTCTTCACTGCCATCCAGAAAATAGAAACCATAGGACTCTATTTTTCTGCGTGCTTCTTCCTCGGACATACCGGGATAAAGATCAAAAATGGTAATATCCTCGACCTGTACGTCTTTATATCCGATGCATCCGGCGTTCAGGTTCATGAAATCGAAAACTTCCTGTCCCTCATATTTCCCGATCCATTCATCCTCAAAATCCTCGTAAGGCTGTTCCATGATAATGCCGTAATGATCGACGAGCATCTCGGAAACTTCCTGCAGAGAACTGCCGCCCTCTACGAACATCAGACCGATATCTGTTCCCGTGGAGGGATCGGCAGCTTCTTTATTCTTCTGAATCATAGCAAGATAATTCTGAGTATAGACGGTAAAGTTTTCGCTATCAATCGGCTGAAACTCCGGTGTTATTTCTTTGGCATTGTTTAAATAGGAATCATACCATTTCTGATAGTCCGCTTCATTATAATGGTAGTCTTCATAATTCCATGTATAATTTTCAGGATTTCCTTCCTGAATATTGTAAAGGACACCATCCTGATCTGTATCCAAATCATCAGGGAAAGGAAGTTCCTGTTCTGATGAATAGTCATAATAAGTTGCGGTTAATTCTTTGCTCCAGGAGTCGATATAACCGATCTGCGTGTAAGAATCTGTATCTGCATCGTACTGATACAACCCAAATGGCCATAATTCACCGTAACTGTGATTGTGGGATGCATCTGCTTTAATGATACCGTTATCATAAAAAGTCACGGAAGGAAAGCTCATGAATTCCTGTGTCAGAGTGTCAGTTTCCGGATTGTATCCGTATATGGTTGCAAACATACCTGCCATGCTGGCGGTAGAATAGTTGATGATCAGCTCTTCATATCCATCTCCGTCAATATCTGTAATGGCATAGGCATTATCCATCATTTCTGCATCAGAGTCATAAGGAGCTTCAATCATATCCCCCTCCGGCAGCTGAAGTGCACAGGTAATCTGGGAGAGTACTCCGCTGTATTTATGCCGGATCAAAGCAGTGGTCAGTTCCTCCTGATTGACAACGTCTTCCGTAATTTCTTCTTCAGCTTCAGACTCTGTTTCATCCTCAATCGACTCATTCGGTGTAGTTTCTTCTTCTGCCGATTCAGTTTCTTCTTCGGAAACTATCTGCTCTTCAAAAGAAGTTTCTTGACCACTAGTATCTTTGGTTCCACATCCCCACAGTGATGTGACGGTAAGCATAAGAACAGTGCCAAGTATCAGATTTTTTCTAAGCAATTCCGTTTTATTCATAATAGAGATTCCTCCTGCTAATATGTAGACATGCATACATTATAGTAGACTTGCAAAAAATATTCAATTTCCCCACAAAAAATATAGGAAACACTGATATATACAATGTTTCCCATACTCTAAACTTACTGCCGCAGACCGGAATCGAACCGGTACGAAGTTTAACCCTCGCAGGATTTTAAGTCCTGTGCGTCTGCCAGTTCCGCCACTGCGGCATAATCAATATAAAATTGATTAGTGGGACCTATAGGGCTCGAACCTATGACCCTCTGCTTGTAAGGCAGATGCTCTCCCAGCTGAGCTAAGATCCCATTAGTAAAATCAATATAAAATTTTACTATAACGACCCGGATGGGGTTCGAACCCACGACCTCCGCCGTGACAGGGCGGCGCTCTAACCAGCTGAGCCACCAGGCCATCGTTTTTACAAACAAAAAATCTATATAAAATAAAAGTGGACCTTCGGGGACTCGAACCCAGGACCGACCGGTTATGAGCCGGTTGCTCTAA
>CAMEIH010000093.1 GCA_945917985.1 uncultured Clostridium sp.
CTGTTGTCACACCTGCATAGCAGGTGGTTTTTAAAAGACTGCCTTACAAAAAAAGGACAGAGAAGTAATTGCAGTACTTCTTTGTCCTTAGAGCGATTATAATTGTTTTTTATTTTTTAAGCAATGTTTTTTTCAATTATCCTTCATTATCTCTTTTACTTCTCCAGTAACTCCTCCATTTTGCAGCAAAGAATCCTGCTAAGTGCAAAGAGATTGCCCGCCTGGGTTTTGTTGATATCGCGCTGCCTCTGCTCAAACAGCTGTATCTGCCGAAGCGGCACCCCCGAAGATACAGACAGTTCCCGCTGTGACATTCCCCTCTGTATCCTGAGCCGTTTCAGGTTGGTGTCTACGTAATACCTGTTCACTCTTTCATTCATAATATCAACAAACTTCATAATATCTGCTTCGTGCAATGCAGGATACATTTCGCAAATTTGTCGCATGGAAACAGCCCTGTGTATGCTTGTAAATGTCCTTGCAGTATACCATTGATAGTAAGCCAGCGCATAACCGCACCAATACTCCGGAGATTTATCCAGGTACATCACATCCTCCACCTCAAGCTCCTTACTACCGCTTTCCCTGATCGTTTCTTTTACAATCTCACATCCTGTTTTTCCTGACACATAAGCCGGATTACCATTCTCAAATTGTGTTGAAATGGGTGAGACAAGAAATAATCTGAAATATTCATCCGGATCCATATCGCAGGAATTAACTGCAAAATCCATCATGTCTCCCAAAATGCGCTGTGCCTGCGTCAGATACACTTCATCGTAAGCGCGGATCTCCATTTTTTATTCCCTCCCTCAAAATATCCAGCATAAAGATATCATTGGCACTGTCCGCTCCCTTTTTGAAAGTTCTGTACTGCTTTCTGGCCTCAAGATCTCTTGCTGCCTTTTTAACATAATATTCTTCTGCAGCTGCTTCTGTATAACCTTCAAATCGAATTCTCTCAAATGCCTTCTTGCTTTTTAATACAATCTGTTCTCCCAGTTTTCCAAGATGCATTGCCTCACTTAATTTTCGCAAAGATATTGTTCCCGCCACAAAATCCTGGGCAAAGGAAAAATAGGAATCATCCGCCCGATAACCGATTATGACATCGCAGGATGAAATATCCAAAAGGAAATTCTGGCGTATATAGTTCTTTGCCTCCTCCGCAATACTGCCGCTCTGCCAATAGGTACGATTTTCTGTCAGTATTGCAAGCCAGTTCAAAATATGATAGTCCTCACTGTTAAGGTTCAATATTTTCAAATCCGACATTTCAAGGGTATACCGGTTCACATATCCGTTTGCATTTTTCGCACAGGCCCATTCTTTCGCCAGTTCCTCATTTTCCGTACAATAGAACCCTCTGCCATAATCATTCGTGCGCGCGCCCTTTCCAAACTCGGGCTTTTCAATAATCTCTTGTGATCCGTGAAACAATATCTTCTCCATGGCAAACTACCTCCATATATACATTATATCTCTGTAGCGATACTGTTTCAAGTAAAATTTATGGGGCAGATCTCTCCGCCCCTCATTTTAACTCATTTTCAACATATTTTCCCGGCAAGCTTCAAAAGAATCTCCACAATCTTCTCCATGGAGTCTGCACAGATATATTCAAATCTGCCATGGAAATTGTGTCCGCCTGTACAGAGATTGGGACAGGGTAGTCCCATGTAGGAAAGCCTTGCACCGTCGGTGCCGCCTCTGATGGGAACCACAATAGGCTTAACTCCCACTTCCTCCATGGCAGCTTTTGCATTCTCAATCAGCTGCATATGCTGCTCAATGATCTCCCGCATATTGTAGTAAGAATCCTTCATCTCAATCTGCACGGTATCTTTGCCGTACTTTTCGTTCAGATAGGCACCGATCTTTAAGAAAGTATCCTTCTTCTTCTCAAACTTATCTTTATCGTGATCCCTGATAATATATTCTGCCTGTGCCTTTTCCACACTTCCGGAAAGCAGATCCAGATGATAGAAGCCTTCGTACTTTTCCGTGTACATGGGATTTTCAAAGACGGGAAGCATATTCTGGAACTCCATGGCAAGCAAAAGGGCATTCACCATCTTGTTCTTGGCATCTCCGGGATGTACGCTCCTTCCGTGAAAGGTTACCTTTGCGCCGGCAGCGTTGAAATTCTCATATTCCAGTTCCCCGAGTTTCCCGCCATCCACGGTATAAGCATAATCCGCTCCAAACAGCTTCACCTCAAAATAATCGGCTCCCGCTCCCACTTCCTCGTCAGGTGTAAAACCTACTCTGATTTTTCCGTGAGGAATATCATTACGAGTAAGCAGCTGCTCTGCCATGGTCATGATCTCCGCAACGCCGGCTTTATCGTCTGCGCCAAGAAGTGTTGTCCCGTCTGTCACGATCAACCGCTTTCCTGTATATTCCGTAAGCTCCGGAAAATCTGAGACCTTCATGACGATATTTTTCTCATCGTTCAGGACAATATCTTTTCCATCATAGTTTTCTATGATCCTGGGCTTCACATTTTCTCCCGTAACCGCAGGGGCTGTGTCCATGTGGGCAATAAAGCCAAGCACCGGTCTGTCTTCACAACCGTCTGTGGCGGGAACAGTGGCATACACATAGCAGTGTTCCTTATCGTAAGTAATTTCTTCTGCCCCCATCTCTTCCAGTTCCTTCACAAGAAGCTTTGCCAGATTATGCTGCTTTGCCGTGGTAGGGCATGCTGTGCTGTTCTCATCCGACTGGGTGTCGATCTTTACATAACTTAAAAATTTTTCAATAACCTTTGACATACTTAAACCTTCTTTCTAACCCACTATCATCGACACGATCGGTATCGTCGCCACCGACAGAATCGTGGTCAGTGCCACTCCTCTTGATGCCATCTCATAATCTCCGTCATACTGCTGTGCCAGCATGGCCGTCATACTTCCCACCGGTGTTGCCAGCATAACCATACACACACCGCAGATGATCTCATTGTCAATAAACTGTCTGATCAGCAGCACTCCCAGAACAGGAATAACCAGAAGCTTCAAGGCTGAGAATAAAAGAAGCTTTCCGTCCGTAAACAACTTTTTTATATCCATGGTTGCCAGTGACGCTCCTATGACCATCATGCTTAAGGGCGCTGTCAGATTGCTCAGATGGGTTGTGGTACTTTTTATAAATGCAGGAACAGGTATCTGCAGAAAATACACAATGATTGTGATAATACATGCAATTACCCCTACATTCATAACTCTTTTTATGGAAAAGGATTCTTTCAGGCTCACTTTTTCACCCGTAGACATAGCCGAAACTCCAAAGGTATAGATCAGAATATTATACGGTATGGTAAAAAGCGACGCATAGAGCAGCGCACTGTTTCCATAAAGGGCTGCTATCACCGGAAATCCCATAAATCCGATATTGGAAAAAATAGTCATGGCCTGATAAGTGCCCCTGCTCTTTTTGTCAATCTTAAGAAGCGGCGGAATCACCATCGCAAGCAGTACAAGCACTGTGTACACGATAATGACAAGAACAAATACCATCAGAAGTTCTTCTCCTCTTATCTTGTCATCCCCCATACAGCCTGTGAGAACCATGGCCGGATTGGCAATATTCACAACAATAGCGGAAAGCTTTTTGTTCACCTCATCTGTGATGATCTGCAGCTTATAGCACAGAAAACCTACACCCATCAAAATAAAAAGTACAATCATTTGTTCCAGCAATAACATCTTGTTTTGTCTCCTTGTGTCTCTCTATCTTTTGCCATAAACAAGTACGGCAGCATTCAGTTTCCCCTTTTTGCTCACACCCTGTTTTTCCGTATAAATGAACTTTCCATAGCCTCTGACACTGATCTTGTCCTGAGGTTTCAGCATCCTGCTGTTGTTTTCACACAGCCTGCCGTTTACAAAAATCTTTTTCTGCCTAAAAAGCTCCGCGCCCTCACTCCTTGATAATTTATACACCTTGGAGATCACACCGTCAATACGTTCCGATGCAATCTGTATCCTGAGTTCTGTTAGGTCTTCCTCCCTCTGCACCGGAATTTCCGCGGTTTCCTCACACAAAATCGAAGTGTGTTTTATTTTGCAAAGGTTCCCTAAAATAAAAGGTGCAATGGATCTTAGGCAAAACAGATACCCCACATTATCTTTTAAAATAATATCCCCCAGGGTACTTCTTTCAATTCCAAGATTCATTAAAGCTCCCAAAAAATCGCGATGACTTAAGTCATCCGCAAACTTCTGCATCAGCGGTCTGATCTTAAGGCAGGTAAGGGGAAATGCTTCCTCATACCCAAACACTTCCTGACTCCCAAAGCGGATCATGACCCGCTCCGCATCCTCATATCCTCCGAAAATGGTAGCCGGAACAAAGGACAATTCTTTTTCCATTTCATAATAGCAGGACAGATCAGAAAGTCCCAAAAAACCAGTAAATGTATAACTATTGTTCTGCCATGCCTTGTCAGCCAGCTCCTTCAATCGCTTTTTTAAAAGCTCTTCTTCCTCTATCATTTTTCATCTCCAAAGCCTGTTCATGTTGATGCAATTTATTCTGTGGTAAATTCCGTACGTTTTTCACAGATAAACCGGTTTAAAATGGAAAGGATTTCCTGCCTTGCCTCTTCATAGTTTTCCGGATAAAGTGTTCCCATGGCGGAAATGCTCTCATCACTTGCATATCCGAACTCTATCTGAAACCACTCACATTCACTGTAATTTTCTGCCGTCTTATCCCAGCCGTTCCACGTTGGCACATCATATTTTCTGATCACCGCCTGGATTTCCTCAAAAGGAAAGGTATCACAATATCCTGTAAAAGCATAATTCTCCTCTAAATCAAATTCCTCGTATCCGGAGATATTGATGCTGATTTTCACTCTGCCGTCACTCGCATGATATGCCATAACACTGCACTTTTTTGTTACGGATAAAGACAGACTGATCATGACGAAATCAAGTTCGTCTGAGGATAAGGTCTTCGGATAAAGATTGCCGTATTCCTTCACAAGCCCATCAAAAAGCGAGGTGATTTCTCCTGCTGCCTCCCCGTATCCTTTCGGGAAGGAATTGCTGCCACCTGCAGAAATACTGCTGCCGTCAGCATAAGTCACAGACAGACCAAATCCATCTCCATCCAGTACCATGCTGTTCGTTTTGTGAAAACCATCCCATTTCTTTATTTCATACGTATCCGCAATTTCTGAAAGCTGTGCTAGGACAGGCTCATCTATGATCACATCCACTTCGGTATTTCCGGCAGACAGCTCCGCCTGAAACCGCACGCCATCTCCCTCCTTCGTGACAGTGTAAGAATAGCACTGATCCATGGACATGCCGCTGTGGCTGAAGGAAAAAGCTGTAATCTCCATAGGTTCCTCCTTTTTAATCTCCTGATTATCCGTCTCTGTTAATGTCGTATCTCCATCCGTTTTTCCACCTGATGAGCAGCCCATAAGGCATAATGCCAAAAGCAGCAATAAAAATCTTTTCTTCATAATAGTCCCCCTTTTCAGTAAACTGATATTTCATTATATCACACCTCATATACTGTGTAAAAGAAGCAAAAATGTGATAAAATTCTTAAGGAAAGTATCAGATTCAGAGCAGAAACAAAAAGAACAGCTTATTCA
>CAMEIH010000094.1 GCA_945917985.1 uncultured Clostridium sp.
CTTCCATAAGATTGATTGCACCCCAGATTCCAAGACCTGCTCCAAGTGCGATTACGAGTGTCTGTAATGTTCCTACTGCGCTCTGAAAAAATGCCATGTTTCAATTCCTCCAAAATATTTTTTCGTGATATATTCATTCCTTTGCCCCGACCAGGGAGGCTGTTTACAGTTACGTGCCGGATCCCCTGCAGTGGCATCCGGCTATGCGCGCATATCGCCCGTTTCCAGGCATAATAAAAAGCCCCTATCTTCCGACCTTTATCGCCGGATGGTAAGAGCTGATTACTCTGTTAAGTCGATGACTTCGTATTCATCATCTGCTTTCAGTTTCAGTGTGTGGCTTAAGAATTTCACCACATCAAAATAGTTCTTCTTGTCATAATCTGCCGTCAGCCTGTAATTCGGATGCTGCGTCAGATCATACTTGTCGGACAAAAATGGTCTTACACCACGGACCTGCACAATACATTTCGAGCCGTCCATGACCGCCAGTTCATCCATTGTCATCAAATCTTTGCCAAGCTTCTGATAATTCATGCTGTAGCTTTCCTGGGAACCCTTCGACTGTCCGGTATTGTACATATCGATGGTCTCTTTTCCAAGAATTGCATTCAGGTCTTTTAAGGTCGTCTGCTCGGTACCACCAAGGAAAATCTGGGAATCCATATTTCCGATGATGGTATCTGCATTATCCTTATAGATTGCCTTAAGCTGTGACTTTGCCTGCAATACCAGGCATGCCGATATTTCCCTGCTTCGGATGGTTGCAACCAGCTTTTCCAGATTCGGGATCTGCCCGATATTAGCCGCCTCATCGATAAGGCACCGCACATGTACCGGTAATCTTCCACCATACACATCATCTGCTTTCTCACAAAGGAGATTGAACATCTGCGTATAAATCATGGAAATCAGGAAATTGAAGGTGCCATCCGTATCTGACATAATCAGAAACAGCGCTGTCTTCTCATCTCCCAGGGTATCCAGCTCCAGCTCATCATAGGCTGTCAGATCCCTGAGTTCCTTGATATCAAAGGGTGCCAGTCTTGCTCCACAGGAAACCAGAATGGACTTGGCTGTTTTTCCGGCTGCCAGCTTGTACTTGGCATACTGCCTTACTGCGAAATGGTCCGGGTTCTGCTCTGCAAGTTCCTCAAACATCAGATCCACCGGATTCTTGAACTCTTCATCATCCTCCCGGACTTCCATTGCGTTGATCATTTCAAGCAGGGTAGAAAAATTCTGCTCCTCTTCCGGAGCCTCATAATGGATGTACCCAATCAATGCGGTGTAAAGCAGTGTTTCCGCTTTCAGCCAGAAATCATCTCCACCTTTGCTCTCCCCTTTTGTGTTAGCAATCAGTGTTGTTACCAGTTTCAGAATATCCTTCTCAGAATGGAGATAGGCAAATGGATTATAATGCATTGATTTTGTAAAATTGATGGTATTAAACACCTTCATCCGGTACCCGTTCTTATACAGGGCATTTCCTACTTCATTGACCAGACCACCCTTCGGAAGCGTTTTGTCAATACAGAGAATGATAATTCACTATAAAAAATGTTCGTTTTAATGATGGACTGGCTTAGAAATTGCCAGCAACCACTTCCTGCCGTATTAAATTCTTCATTCTGTCCTCTACTGTTACCTTTTTCGCATTGTTGAAGAACACCCCGACAAGGTAAGTAGTATTGCCGATTCTCGTCTTAAAATTACCGCCATCTATATAATTTGCTTTGTTTTCCACTGTTTTATCTCCTTGCATTCGCACCTCTCCTTTCCCAAATTCCCCCTACAAGGGAAAGGGTAACAAAAAAGGTAACATGACCGAAAAGACTTCTCAAATCACCGCTACCTATGCTTGCTACCCGTATTTTATTTATTTTTCTATTTTCTTGTTACTTTTGTTACCTTTCATAGAAAACCCAGTAAAATCAATGCTTCCACTGGGTAACAACATAAGTAACAACAAGGTAACTTCATCAATTTTGTTACTTAAATGGTATCTCCAATTCCAACTGTTTCGGTATTTCCATAAAACCATCGCTGTCCGCTTTGTCGGGGATCTCCTGAGACGAACCGACACGCACCCAACCTCGTTGCTTGCCATAATCTCCAAAGTGCATTGCCCCATCGCTCATAACCCAGTCGGTCACAGAATTATTCATAATATCGCAAATCTGCTTTAGCTCAATCCTCTTAGGTTCGTAGTCTCTGTGAAGTGCTTCTTTCCACAACAGTTTGGAACAAACCCTGTCCCCCTTGAAATCATCAAGAAAGGCAAGAATCATTCCGGCATCAGCATCTTCCGGCATGAACTGCTTCTGATAATCTTTCAGGTATTCAGAAGAATCCTTACTAAGCATCAGCCTGAAATCTCCTGATCTGAATATCTCCATAGCTTCCGCCCACACCTGCTCGATATATTCCCTTGAACTTGCTTCATTATCAAGAATATGACACTCTGCTCTCTCAGGATAAACCATGACCGGCATGAATCGTCTGTTACCGGTACGATCAAGCGGAAGTGTATCCATAGCATTGGAAGTACCGCCAAACACGCACTGTCTCGGTCTGTCCTTTGGCTGTGTCTCATAAGGTACTTTATAAATATCACTCTGCCTACTGATAAAAGACTTAATATCCTCAATGCTCCTAGCACTGGCAGTCGCTATCATTTCCGACAGTTCTATGATGAGATGTCCCTGCATTTTTCGGAACACATTTTCATCATCAAGTTTTTTCAGATCATCAGTAAACCATGAATCATTCATGGCAAGGAACCTGAAAAATGTGGACTTTCCGGCTCCCTGACCACCCACCAGTATCAGCATATACTCAAACTTCGTCCCTGGGCGAAACACTCTTGAAATAGCCCCCAACAAGAGAACTTTCATTGCTTCGTAGGTATAGACATTCCTATTCGCTCCAAGAAAGTGATACAGCACATCTTTGATACGCTCTTTTTTGTCCCACACTAAGGAATTGAGTTTTTCCTGAATCGGGTGATACTTGTTTTCCATAGCGACCACATTGATTGCCGATTTTATCTTTTTCTCCGTGGTCAGACTGTAATTCTCTTCAAGATACAGCATGATATGGTCTATGTCAGAATCAGTCAGCACAGGGCTTTCCCGATACCACCCTAAGTCTTTTACAATGTCGTTCCGATCTGTCATCATGTTGTAACGAATAACACCCTTGAACTTCGGATCATTCTGCAATACTGTAACAACATTCCTAATGCACTGCTTCACAGCTCCTTTGTCTGTTGTGATCAATCGTTCCCTGATTTCTGCGATGCTCATTAACTCTTCGCTCAATATCTGCCACCTCCTTTCCTAAATCTCTGAGTAGCATTTCTTTCTCTTCCTCTGTTCCCCATAACATGATATCAAGCTGATACTCCACTTTAGGGAGATTATTCACAGCTTCCTCATACCTCGCATCAATTTCATCCATGCTTTTCGGTTCGAAATCCCGCTTCCAGTCTTTCAGCAGGTGGAGATAATCAGATAACACACGATAGGTCTTAGTCTTAGTTTCTGCCAGTATCTGCATTGGAGATTTTTCTCTCCTGACCGGCTTTGGTGGAGACCGAACCGAACTGTCATAAGCTATTCCAAATTCATCAGCAATCTGCATAGCTGCATCTTTGGGAGAAAGGTTATAATACTTAGCAACAAAATCAATTGCATCTCCCTTTTCCCCGCAACCAAAGCAAAAATATTTTTTATCCATCGGCTTTACTTTCATGCTCGCTGTCTTATCCTGATGAAACGGACACTTGCACATATTACCCCGATTGAAAACAATACCAGCTCGCTCCATAACCGCCCTTGCGGTCACTCGTTCCTTTACTTCATCAAATACTCCCATAATATCCTTTCCTGACAATAAAAAAGCATCTGTCTCTCCAGTCATGGATAACAAATGCTCCTTAAAGTTCCATATTCTTTTTTCTGATAGGCACGTCTCGTTTCTGCTCATCTTCCCTAATTTGCTTCTGCATGGCTTTCAATTTTTCCTGAATAGATACCCTTGCGTGCTCCTTGATCTGCTCCTTTGCCTTAGTCTTATTCTTCGGCTCATTCAGGGCAGAAATAATATTGCCAAGAAGAACCTGAGACGCTTTCTCCAGTCGGAAAACAATCGCATTTACGACTTTGGAAGCTACCGACTTAGAACTGTCGCTGAGTTTCTCCTTCGGCTGTTTCTGTAACAATTCTCCGTAATCTTTTACTACATCAACATCATGCTTCACAGTTTCCTCTTTCACACGCTCTGTGACAACCTCACAAGCCTTTTCATAGGCAAGGTCAACTGCTTCCTCAACAACTGCGTTTACGTCCTCTATCTTCATCATAAGCCCGTCTAACAGGGCTTGCTTTTCCTCAATGCGTTTCTGTTGGTTCATGAGGATAAAATCCTGCTTTTCCAAATAACTTGCACCACCATAGACCGGTTCAACATCAATATTTAATCCATGCTTTTGGCAAATACTAATGAACAGCTTTCTACACTCATCATCAAATACCATCTTCCGATTGTTGTATTTTCCTTTTTTCTCATTCGGCTTCGGAAGTTCAAAACCCAATTCTTCCAATGCCTTATCTTGTTGGGGACATAATTCTCCATACTGGTTCAATGCGTCAAAAACGTGTCTTTCATGGATATGCGGAGTAGCTTCATCAAGATGCAAAGCCCAGTCCAGTATATGAACATGAGAACCATATCGCTTATTAAATTCCTCAAAGTATTCTGCGCTAATCTGAGCAAGCACATCAGCGGAAACTGTTCCGTCAATGTTGCCAAGCTGTAGTAACGTTTCTTCCGGACACGTTTTCGTATTCGTAAGTATGCCGTCAATTGTTTTCACTCTATCATAGTGCCTTGCCTTTCGATTCCTTTCATTCTGTCCGTCCACATGCTCTGAATAATGCTCAACATAGTAGGCTTTCTCTACTTCTGTGAAAGTGAATTTTGCTCTTTCGTTCTCAGCATTTGGTAGACTGTATCCCTGATAGCAGTCCCAATAGACATTGAATTTTGTTCTCTCTGCATCAATATGTTCACTGTTCTCTTCATCAAATTCACGGTCATTATGCTTAGGATTGTAAGCTCCATGCTTACCAGCTCTTCCATTATGCCTTGTTGCCTTCATTCATTTCTTTCCTTTCTTTTTCTACAAAAAAAGACCAAGTAAATCTCTCTACTCAGTCTGTTAATAATAACAATATTTAATTATTCTCCCGAAGGGAATTGCAACGAAGTTGCTTAATCTTGTGAAGCTCTGCTACAAGTAATACCCAGTACTTAGTGGCGAAACGCCACTAACTGGGCAATGGTTGCACCCTTGACCTGCTAAGGCGCTTCGCCCTTAACCCGAGTGGAGTCTTTCTCCTGCACCTTGCGTAAGGCTCTGCCTTTACAATCCGACAACCTGAAATTGAATTTATAATTTCCCTGCAAATATCTCTGCATCAATAGTGATTTCTT
>CAMEIH010000095.1 GCA_945917985.1 uncultured Clostridium sp.
CAGCAATGTGTTCAGCTGATAAGTACTAATCGGTCGAGGGCTTAACCACAAGATTGGACTTGCAGAGAGATATAAGAGATTTGATATTCGGTTTTGAAGGCATGACGAATGCTTTCAGGGATGTTGTTGCATCCGGAAAAGTATTAAGGAAGAACCGAAGGTTCTTCTATAGTTCGCCGATAGGCGAATCTATTGTTTGCCGACAGGCGAATCTATTTTCCTCGATAGCTCAATGGTAGAGCACTCGGCTGTTAACCGAGTTGTTGTAGGTTCGAGCCCTACTCGGGGAGCTAAAGAACAGCGGAGCTGTTCATCCATAGGGATATGGAAAGGCAAAGAAGCAATAAGGCTCCGTGGTCAAGCGGTTAAGACATCGCCCTTTCACGGCGGTAACACGGGTTCGATTCCCGTCGGAGTCACTAAAAAAGTGATTTTGAATAGAATATAGTATGGCGCGATAGCCAAGTGGTAAGGCTCCGGTCTGCAACACCGTCATCACCGGTTCAAATCCGGTTCGCGCCTCTAAAAACCTCGAAGAATTCTTCGAGGTTTTATTTATTATGCTAGGAAAGAATAATATTTTGTTGTAAAATAAATTTGATGTTGACAGGAAAATAATATTAGACGGGAATTTTTCTATGTGCGGACGATATCATATTGACCGGGAAATGGTCATGGAAATAGAAGATTTGGCAAAGAGTATGGATATCCCTTTTAAACTGAATAGGAAGGATTTTTTCTGCGGCGATATTTGTCCGAATGATATGGCGCCGATTTTACTTTTTGATGGTAAGAGGATATGCTGTCGGTGTCAGTACTTTGGGCTCCCCGGGAAGGATGGACAGCTGATTTTCAATGCGAGAAGTGAATCGGCAGCGGAGAAAGTGACATTTCGTGAAAGTATTCTGCATCGCAGGGCGGTCATTCCAGTCGTATGGTTTTATGAGTGGAATAAAAGCAGGGAAAAGAATATTTTTTTTCCGAAGTGCGAAAAGGTTATGTATCTGGCAGGATGCTTTAACAGGTATCAGGGGCAGGAGCGGTTTGTGATTCTGACCACGGAGGCAAATGCTTCCATGAAGCCTGTCCATGACCGTATGCCGCTTATTCTGGAGAAAGATGAGGTGGCAGCGTGGATACTGGATGGCGAAAGAACGGAAGAATTTCTCCATAAAACCCCGAATTTGCTGGAACGTCATACAGATTATGAACAGTTGAGCCTGTTTCTATAATGCCTTGGGGTGAAAATATGAATGGAATGAAAAGGATTCTTAGATTTTTCTGCAGCGTTTTTGTAGTTGTGTTGCTGTTATGTGTACTTTACGGAATAAATATCAACAGTGCCGTAAATGAGACCGGTATCGAAGGAAGCGCGGTTCACTTTAAGACGCCGGGGTTTGTGCTGCCTCTTCTGAACGGAAACCCCGATGAGGTAAGGGAATACTGTGAAACCGGTACAAAAGAATACATTTATCATGATCAGAAACTGTTTGGACAGAAAGGAAGCATTTCCTACAGTTGTTTTACGGGTGTTTATCAAGTGAAGGCAATAATCCCGGTTACAGAGCAGAACGGAGTAGAAGTATTTCATTATGTCAGCGAATATATGAGCAATGTATATTCACGGAAAAAGGGATTCTATGAGGAAGAAATTGTAGAGGATACTGAGAAAGAGACAATCAGCCGAAAGCTGGGAGCGGATTTTGGTGCTACAGGAATTACAGTGTCTCTTAAACTTACAGAAAATGAAGTTGATGTTACAGTAAATTATCAGTACTAAAGGAGGCAGCATGAAACCATATATACACAAAGTACAATACTATGAAACAGATAAAATGGGAATTACCCACCATTCCAATTATGTTCGCTGGATGGAGGAAGCAAGGATAGATTTTCTTGATCAGATCGGATGGAGCTATGCCAGAATGGAGGAAGAGGGAATTATTTCTCCGGTACTTGCAGTGGATTGCCGGTACAAGCACAGCACTACATTTTCGGATGAGATTTCTGTCACAGTAAAGGTGAAAGAGTTTAAAGGAGTGCGTCTGATTCTGGAATACACCATGAAAAACAGAAAAGATGATTCTGTTGTACTGACCGGAACAACAGAGCATTGTTTTCTTAACACGCAGTCCCGTCCTATAAATATGAAAAAAGAATTTCCGGGTCTGTTTCAGGTACTGACAGATTTAGCGAATGTACAGTAAAGCAAAATAATGGGAGGAAGCAAAATTATGCAATTACCATTTCAAATAGATTTGACAGGACAGGTGGCTGTAGTCACAGGGGGAAGCGGCGTGATTGGCGGCATGTTTGCAAGAGCCCTTGGAAAATGCGGCGCTAAAGTCGCAGTTCTCGGCAGAAAGGCGGAAAATGGTATTCCTGTGGTGAAGGATATCGAAGCAGAAGGCGGAGAAGCTGTTTTTGTAGCGGCAAATGTTCTTGAGAAGGAAAGCCTGGAGACTGCAAAACAGGAAATTTTAGATAAGTGGGGCAAGATCAACATTCTCATAAATTGCGCGGGAGGCGCTGTGAAAAGTGCGCAGATTCCACAGGATCAGTTTTCAGATTTTACCGGTGATATGCTGAATTTCTTTACCATCGATATGGAAAACGTGAAGCGGGAACTGGATCTGAACCTGTATGGAACCATGCTTCCAACCCAGATTTTCGGGGAAAGCATGGTGGGACAGGAGAACGCCAATATCATCAATATTTCCAGTATGGGTGCTTACGGGCCGCTCACCAGAATTCCCGGGTATTCGGGGGCAAAAGCGGCTGTCAGCAACTTTACGGAATGGGCTGCCATCTATTTTGCAAAGAGCGGTATTCGCGTTAACGCCATCGCTCCCGGCTTTTTTCAGACGCCTCAGAATTATGCCCTCCATTTTCACGAGGACGGAACGCCTACTCACAGAAGTCAGAAGATCATAGACAGCACGCCGATGGGGAAGTATGGTGATCCCGAGGATCTGATCGGGGCTCTTCTCTTTCTGGTAAGTCCCAAAGGAAGTGGTTTTGTGACGGGAGTGGTACTTCCTGTGGACGGCGGTTTCCATTGTTATTTGGGAGTATAATAAAACAGGAGGAGTGATATATGCATATTATTCTGTTTTTGCTTGGAATCGTATTCCTGATTTATTTCCTTTGCATAGCTTTTTTTGTCGGGCACGGAACCAACTTTTACTTTATCTGGCTGATACTCGGTGTGGCAGTGATGACTTTTGCCATTCTGTTAAAAAGGGGATTCTTTATCACCCATTTCCCCTTGTGGATCCGAAGAACTTTTGTGATACTACTCTGCATGGGTGTGATGATCTTTGGCATAGTAGAGGGATTTATTATCAGTGGATTTTCAATGAAAGGTCAGCCGGGGGCAGATTATGTGATCGTGCTGGGAGCGCAGATGAAGGCCGATGGACCTTCCAAGGCTCTGCAGTACCGTCTGGATGAAGCTATCCGTTATCTGAATGAGAATCCGTCTTCCAAAGTGATCGTATCCGGTGGTCAGGGATCCGACGAGCATATTTCGGAAGCCCAGGGCATGTATGATTATCTGGTTTCTAAGGGTATTGCCAAGGAGCGTATCATCAAGGAGGACAAATCCGTAAATACAACCCAGAATCTGACTTTTTCTGCAGAGTATCTTGATAAAGAAAAAGACTCTGTGGCGGTGGTCACAAATAATTTTCATGCTTTTCGTGCTGTGAAAATAGCAGAAAAGGCAGGTTATCAAAATGTGTGCGGTATTGCGGCAAAGGGAGAGCCTTTTTTACAGATTAACAATATGATGCGGGAGTTTTTCGGAGTGATGAAGGATTTTCTGTTTGGTAATATGTAACAGTCATGAATAGCTGTTATAGGGAAAATTATGGAGGATATTGAGGATAATATAATAATTTTATGAAAGTAAATGAAGAATTTTTTGAAAAAATGAAACAGGAAGGCGTGGATTGTGCGGCGGGAGTTATCCTGCCGGACGGAGAATATGAACTGACGAAGGACAGCCATCTGCGGACTTTGATCAGGCTTACCGGTATTCCTGAAAAACAGCTTTGGGAGATGATCCCAAAGGGCGATTCCGAACTTTTCTGGCTGATTGCTTACACAGGCTGCGTGATTACGGATGTAAACTCCTCTGTCGGTCTTACAATGACCGATGCTCAGAAAGAGGTTTACAATGCTTTGATTTCCCATGGTATCATTCAGGACAAGTACTATGATATTTCAAATGAACGGATAAAGGCTGCTGAAAAAAATTGTCCGGACGAACATTGACATTTGTTGAAGAAAAAACAGCCATGTAGTACACTAAGAAGAAAGGGAAGGAGAGTGGATTTTATGGATCAGATAGCAAAATTGAAAGAAATTGTGGATAACAGTGACAATATTGTATTCTTTGGTGGAGCCGGTGTTTCTACAGAAAGCGGCATTCCTGATTTCAGAAGCGTGGATGGTCTGTATCATCAGAAATATGATTATCCGCCGGAAACCATTTTAAGCCATACCTTCTACAGAAGTAAGCCGGAAGAGTTTTTTCGTTTTTATAAGGACAAGATGCTTTGCCTTTCCGCAAAGCCAAACGCGGCGCATTTGAAGCTGGCACAGTGGGAGAAGGAAGGAAAGCTGAAGGCAGTCATTACCCAGAACATTGACGGTCTGCATCAGGCAGCGGGAAGCAGGGAGGTACTGGAGCTTCACGGCAGTGTTCTTCGTAATTATTGTGAGCAGTGCGGAGAATTTTATGATGCGGAGTATATGTTGCATGCGGAAGGCGTTCCGAAATGTAAAAAATGCGGTGGTCCCATAAAGCCTGATGTGGTGCTTTACGAGGAGGGACTTGATCAGAACACCATAAACAAAGCAGTACAGTATATCAGAGAGGCTGATGTGCTGATCATCGGGGGCACTTCTCTGGTGGTATATCCGGCAGCAGGTCTGATTGATTATTATAACGGAAATAAGCTGGTTCTGGTGAATAAGACTCCTACCGGTAGGGACAGCATGGCGGATCTGGTGGTGAAGGGAAGCATCGGTGAAATCTTTTCACAGCTTTAGAGGAGAAGAAAATGGATATTAAGGTTGGCGATATACTTCGCCTGAAAAAAGCACATCCCTGCGGAAGCCATGAATGGGAGGTGCTTCGCATCGGGGCAGATTTCCGGCTAAAATGTATGGGATGCGGACATCAGATCATGATACCCAGAAGACAGGCGGAAAAAAATATTAAGGAAATTATCAATAAACAGGAATGAGGACGGAAAAGATCAGAAAATGGTTGAGTGAAAAAGTAAATTCCACTTGTAAAAGTAAATTCCATATTGAA
>CAMEIH010000096.1 GCA_945917985.1 uncultured Clostridium sp.
GTAGCCTTTGAGTTCATAGTCAAAGGAAGCATAGCCTCTGGAACGTGATTTCAGTGCATCGAAGAAATCATAAATAATTTCGTTCAAAGGAAGCTCATATTTCAGCAGTGCTCTGGTCGCTTCCATATATTCCATGCCAAGATATCTGCCTCTTCTCTCCTGGCAGAGCTCCATGATCGGTCCGATAAACTCCGTGGTCACCATGATTTCCGCAGAGACTACCGGTTCCTCCATATATTCGATCTCCGAGGGATCAGGGAGATTTGAGGGATTGGTAAGTTCGATCACTTCGCCGTTTGTCTTGTGTACTTTATAAATAACACCGGGTGCAGTCGTGACTAAATCCAGATTATACTCTCTCTCCAGTCTCTCCTGGATAATCTCCAGATGCAAAAGTCCGAGGAAACCGCATCGGAAGCCGAAGCCAAGTGCAATGGAGGTCTCAGGTTCATAATTCAGGGAAGCGTCATTTAGCTGCAGTTTTTCAAGGGCATCCCGAAGATCCGGATATTTGGCGCTGTCTGCGGGATACACACCACAATACACCATGGAATTTACTTTTTTGTATCCGGGAAGGGGTTCCTTACAGGGTCGGTTATTATCTGTTACCGTATCTCCTACTGCTGTATCCTTCACATTTTTGATGGATGCCGTGATATAGCCTACCATACCGGCGGAGAGCTCCTCGCAGGGAATAAACTGTCCCGCACCGAAATATCCCACTTCCACCACGTCTGCCACAGCGCCGGTGGCCATCATCCGAATGCTTGTCCCCTTGGCTACTCTTCCCTCCATGAGACGGCAGAAGATAATAACTCCCTTATAGGAATCATATACAGAATCAAAAATAAGCGCCTGAAGCGGGTTGTCCGGATTGCCCTTGGGCGCAGGAAGCCTATGGACAATCGCCTCCAGCACATCATCGATACCGATGCCGTTCTTTGCGGAGATCAACGGCGCATCCTCCGCTTCCAGTCCGATCACATCCTCAATCTCTTCCTTTACTCTCTCCGGCTCTGCGCTGGGCAGATCGATCTTGTTGATTACGGGAAAGACCTCCAGATCATGGTCCAGGGCAAGATAGACGTTGGCGAGGGTCTGTGCCTCAATTCCCTGGGCCGCATCCACCACCAGAATGGCGCCGTCACAGGCGGCAAGGCTTCTGCTGACCTCATAGTTGAAGTCCACATGCCCCGGTGTGTCGATCAGGTTAAAAATATATTCTTCCCCGTCCTTTGCTTTATAAATGGTTCTGACGGTCTGGGCCTTAATGGTGATGCCTCTCTCCCGCTCCAGATCCATATTATCAAGGACCTGGGCCTGCATTTCCCTGCTGGTAAGGAGTCCCGTTCTTTCTATAATTCTGTCTGCCAATGTAGATTTTCCATGATCAATATGGGCTACAATGCAGAAATTTCTGATTTTGCTCTGATCAATGTGTGCCATAGGTACCTCCGAATATCATATGAAGCAAAGCCCTTAAGGGAACTCTGCTTTCGTTATCATACCACATTTACCCACCTAAAACAATGGAAATGATGTGGGCGAGAGGATCGCAGGCATTCATGACCTCCTCCACGGTATTGGTCTGTGCTCCCAGCTCAATCAGCATGCTCTTTGCCCTTAAATGCATATTATAGCGGTATGCCTTCAGATATATTTTTCGGGCGATTCCCGGATAATACTCATTTGCCGCCACCTGGGTCTGGAAAGAAAAGGCCAGGTTATCCTGTATATAGGGATTCTCGAGATAGGAAATATCGCCTTTATCCCTGATATAACTCATTCCGTTAAAAAACATAAATCTCGCTGTGGGTCTGCCCTGAAGATCTATGACCAGCTTTTTTCCTTCCTTCATTTCGTCTCTGTGCAGATCGATCACCACCTCGATGGTGGGATTCTCCGAGAGGATCTTTTCCAGCGCCGGAAGAGAATTATTGTAGGCGTAATCTCTGTTCTCCACATCATATTCCCCGGTATGGTGCAGCACCTGAAAGCCGTACTTTTCCGTCAAAAGGTTGGCCAGTTTTTCTCCTGCTCCCACAATGGTGGTAGAAGGATCTCCCGGGACAGAGTCGGCAAAGCCCTCCTGGGAATGGGTATGATAGATCAGTATCTGAGGACCATCCGCACTTTTATCTACGGATAAATCCCTGTACAGGAGATCATCAAGATTCAGATATTCTTTTTTCAGGGATGTGGTATTGTCCACCGCATAGAAATTGGAAACCAGTTCCTCATAATCCCACCCTTCCGACCAGTCATAGGTATACGCCGGATATTCCTGTGTGATAAACTCTGTCTGTCCTGTCGTTTCATTTCCCGTGGCATTCTCTGTGCTTTCTTCCTGTATGTTCCCTTTTTCTCCTTCCTCTCCCGCTTCCAGATATCTGCTGTTTTCTCTCTGCATTTCCTCAAGCATACTGCTCTCAATATGTAACGCATCCTTATCATAATCAAGGCGGCTCTCATCTATGTTTTTGACATCCTCGTCCGTCCCTTCCTGCTGCTTTATGATCCGGGCAAGGATTTTATCTTCCGTTTCTCTCTCCTGCGTCTGTTCCTCCAGATAACCATATAAAGGGATTTCTTCCTTAAGCGCCTTCGAAAACAGATTGGCATCTCTTTCCCCTCTGTCATTCTCACCGCCAAGATAGAATGGCAGAAGCAAAAAAGTTCTTTCCATCTGGCGGCCGGCAATATTACAAAATAACTGTAAGAGATCATTTTCCCCGGACTGTTCCTGACCCAGCTTTTTAAAAAATCCTTGCACCATACAGCACAATATCATAAAAACAACAAATGTTATTAATGCTTTTCCAAGCTTTTTCCTGACATTTTCCGGCATACCATATACACTCCACTAAGGCAGTATATGCGTAAAGCCGGACATTCATTCTTGCCCTCTATACCTCCAGAGCACTGCCTATGGCGTCACAAATGATATGACTGATCTGCTTGATCTCATAGTCGACATCTTTTCCTGTGACGTACATATTATAGAGTTCGGACAGACCGCTTCTCAATTCCTCCTGCAGTTCTATTCCATCGGTATCAACCTGGCTTACCATTTTCAGAAGAGCATCGTTTACAATCGTAGCCGCATCCACCACCGTAGGCACGCCGATTGCCACCACAGGAACACCGAGAATCTCCTCTGTGATGGAATTTCTGTAATTTCCCACACCCGAACCGGGATGAATACCGGTGTTGGTAATCTGAATTGTCCGGTTCAGACGCTTTGTGGATCTTGCAGCCAATGCATCTACCACGATCACCACGTCGGGATTCGTTTTTTCCACCACACCCTTGATGATTTCCGACGACTCCATTCCTGTCTTTGCCATCACTCCCGGGATCAGACCGCTGATCATATGCATTCTGTTTTTTCCGTAGGCGGCTTTTCCGAACTCCTTCACCATATGCCTGGTGATGGTAAGATTGTCTACCACGTTGGGACCAAGGGCATCTGCCGTCACATCACGGTTACCCAGTCCCACAACCATGACAGAAAGTTCTTTGTCCAATCCGGGTATAATCTCCTTAAGCTGCTTTGCCAGTTCCTCCGATATTTCCTTGTGATAATCATCATCAGGCTGGGTCATGGCAGGTGCCTCCAGAGTGATATAGGTTCCCACCGGCTTTCCCAGAAGCTTTGCGCTGTTTTTCGACGAAATGACCACTTTTGTCACCTTGACTTCGCTTTCCTCATGATAATCTTCCTCCACGCAGACGCCGCGAAGCTCTTCTGCTCCTTCTTCCGCACTTTCCCTGGCTTCCAGCGCCAGGTCTGTTCTTATCATAAAGCTGCTCATTTTCCCTCCAAAACATCCGACAGTCTTTTCGCTGTTGTCGCCACAAAAACCATCTATTTCTTCTATACAGTATGCGCATTCTTTCGAATTACTACTCTATAAAAAAATCTATAAAAAAATATTTTAAATTTATATTGACATACATGATTTTCGGGGATAGAATAATATGCGTGTGTGTTACATTAAGACGTCCGTGTCTCCGGCTTTAATGGAACCTCATGAAACTTATGATTTTAATAGGAGGTGTACATCATGGCTAACATTAAATCTGCTAAGAAAAGAATTTTAGTTAACAGAACAAAGGCTGAAAGAAATAAAGCGATCAAGTCTGGCGTTAAGACAGCTGTTAAGAAAGTAAATGCTGCAATCGAAGCTAACGACAAGGCTGCAGCTGCAGAAGCATTAGTTGCTGCAACAGCTACCATCGACAAAGCTACATCAAAGGGCGTTTATCACAAGAATACAGCTTCCAGAAAAGTTTCACGTTTAGCTCAGGCTGTAAACAAGATGGCTTAATTTTGGACATTATATAAATCTATGAATGAAGATCCCGATTCATACCGTCATGTGAATCGGGATTTTTTATTTTCTCATACTCCGAAAGAACTGTAGGCAGAGGAACTCCCGCAATCTCATATCTGTCCGTAGCGCCGGATAAAGTACCGATATAATTGCCGCAGTTGTCAAAAATTCCGCTGCCCGACATTCCCGGCACCGCTCCGCCGTCTCCGTAAAGCATGACCGTCCCATATTCCGGGAGAAATTTTTCTTTCTCCACAACGGCTCCCTGACAGATTTCAGGATTCGAGATATCGCTGGCGATATCAACAATAAAAAAACAAGTGTTTCTGTTTAGATTATCATAAGCACTCTTCCGTTTGCCAACTTCTCTGAGCTGTTCTCTCTCCTGCTTTTCAAGTCCATCCGAATCCACGCTGATAAAGCCGACATCTGCGGTATCGCTGCATCCAAGTACGCTACCATGGCATTCCCCTCCATAAAAAAAGGTCACATAACCTTCCTCATCAAAATGCTCTGCTACATGCCTGTTGGTAACAACAATAATTTCATCTTTTTTTATTTCAAATACACTGCCGCTTCCGTAATAACCGTTTCCCTGAATACGCACAGTGCTGCCCAGTACATTTTCAAAGGCTTCTGTCTGATTTTCTTCCGTAAGGACAGGGATTTCTTTCCGGGAGGTCCGGGAAAGCAAAGGAAAAGCAAGAATAAATAGCAAAAATAGAACGGATAAAAATTTTTTCATAGAAAGGCCTCACCAAACGCCGGTACGCTCTGCCTACCGTCTTATTGGGAAAACCAAGCAGGACGATAAGCCGGGTTATGTCGTGAATGATCATCTATCTAGTACTGCCGTTACCGGCAGCATCCAGCGACCTACCTGAAGGCTCACCGGGCCGGTTCAAACGCCTTCTGTTTGGTCTTGCTTCGGATGGGGT
The DNA here is from genome assembly GCA_945917985.1 of uncultured Clostridium sp. GTDB lineage: Bacteria > Bacillota > Clostridia > Lachnospirales > Lachnospiraceae > Suilimivivens. The sequence goes on from CAMEIH010000096.1 coordinate 5,276, forward strand.
TTACATGTGCCCTGCCCGTTACCGTGCAGGCGGTAGTCTCTTA
>CAMEIH010000097.1 GCA_945917985.1 uncultured Clostridium sp.
ATTGGGACATTTTCATTTGTGGTATATTAGGACATTATCAAAAATGGTTCATACAGGAAGGTTTTCCACTCGAAAATCAGGTTGCACATTTCCCTGTTTTCTGATAAAACAGGAAAGGATGAGGAAACTTATTTTTTTGAGGATAAGAAAATGAAACTGTATTTTGCGCCGCTGGAAGGAATTACGGGATACCTTTACCGAAATGTTTTTCATGAATTTTTCGGATCGGGCATCGATAAATATTTTGCACCCTTTATTGTGCCGACGCAGGGCACATCTGTAAAGAGCAGAATGGTCAGGGATATCCTGCCGGAGAATAATGCGGGAATACCGCTTGTGCCGCAGATCCTGAGCAATCATGCTGAAAATTTCATTGCTCTTTCAGAGTATCTTTCGACCCTCGGATATGAGGAGGTAAACTTAAATCTGGGCTGCCCGTATGGCACGGTGGTTGCCAAGGGAAGAGGTAGTGGAATGCTTGAGAATCCACGGGAGCTTGACAGATTTCTCGATGGGATTTTTGAGGGCTGTAAAGGAAAGATCGGGATTTCCGTAAAGACCAGGATCGGTCTTGACAGTGAGAGTGAGTGGGAAGAGCTGCTCTCTGTCTATAACCGATATCCCATGAAGGAGCTGATCATACACCCCAGGATCCAAAAGGATTTCTACAAAAATCATCCCAGAATGGAAGCATATGACCTTGCCTGCAAAGAGAGCAGAAATCCTGTCTGCTATAACGGCGATATTTTCACAAGGAAGGATTATCTTTCTTTTTGTGAAAAATATCCGGACACAGACCGCATTATGATCGGAAGAGGATTCCTGACAAACCCGGGACTGCTTTCGGAAATCCGGGGTGGAAAAGGCATGACAAAGGAAGTGTTTCACAGCTTTCATGACAGATTGTATGAGGAATACAGAAAGATGATGGGAGAGGATAAGAACACGCTGTTTAAGATGAAGGAATTCTGGAACTATGCGCAGTATCTGTTTGATGGCCAGACTTCTTCGAAATACATCAAAAAGATCAGAAAGGCAAAGCGGAGCGTGGAGTATGAAGCGGCTGTAAAGGAACTTTGCCGTGAATGCGAGATCAGGGAGGATGCTGGGTTTGAAGGATAGAATAATCTTATTTTGTAAGAGGGAAACGGTTTTTGTGGCAGCAGCCACAGTGGCCGTGCTTTCAGCTTTATTGGTACATCCGTCAGAGGAATATTTTACCTATCCTGATTACAGAGTACTTGCACTGTTGTTTTGTCTGATGGTGATCGTGGCGGGAATCAGGGAACAGGGTATCTTTGTGCTTCTCGGAGAAAAGATGACTGGAAAGGCAAAGAGCAGCAGACAGCTTTCCATGCTTTTGGTGATGCTCTGCTTTTTTTCGAGCATGCTGATCACGAATGATGTGGCACTGCTTACGTTTGTGCCATTTTCTATGGAGATTTTATGTATGTCCGGATGTAGTGACAAAATGATCAGGGTGATCGTCCTTCAGACCATAGCAGCCAATCTTGGTAGTATGTTTACACCGGTGGGAAATCCACAGAATCTGTATTTATTTGGCTTAACCGGCATGAGCCTTTCGGAGTTCCTGCTTTTTATGGTTCCACTTGCAGCACTTTCTTTTTTGCTGCTTGCGGTCATTATCTTCTTTGACAAAAAGCAGATGCTTAGGCAGACATACCGGGAAAGTGATATCAGACCTGACAAAAAGCGGGTAATTGTGCTTGTTATTTTGTTCCTGCTCAGTCTGCTAACTGTGGTGCATATTCTTCCTTGGCAGATCATGCTGGGCATTGTGACGGCAGGGATCCTGTTCATAGACAGAAGGCTATTTGCCAAAGTGGATTACTTCCTGCTTGGCACGTTCCTTTTCTTTTTCATTTTTGTAGGAAATATGCAGAGGATGGATGCTGTAAGAGACTTGCTGGAAAATCTTTTAAGAGGAAGAGAAATGCTGTTTTCCGTATTGGTAAGTCAGATCATCAGCAATGTTCCTGCTGCTATGCTACTGAGTGGATTTACGGAAAATTACAGGGCACTCATCTACGGAGTGAATATCGGAGGATTGGGTACCCTGATCGCATCCCTAGCCAGCCTCATTTCATATAAGCTCTATGCAGCTTCTGAGCGGGCGGACAAGGGCAGATATATAGCTGTTTTTACGGGATATAATGTGCTCTTTTTAGAAATCCTTCTGCTTGCGGGATTTTTGTGCCTGTAGACCTTAGGAAAGGTGCTCACATTTTCTTTTTACGCAAAGCCAAAAACAGGATGCTCATAACACTGAGAATCATCTGCACTGCCGGCATGGTGCACCATACGCCGTCAAGGCCTAAGATGAGCGGCAGTAGAAGAATAATTACCACGGTCAGAATGATCTCTCCATACACAAGAAAGGTGGAGAAGAAAAGCGCCTCCGTGGCATAAAAATAAGAAACGGCCGGCTTGGTGAGACCATACAGAGCCATGACAAGTGCAAAAGCCGGAGCAGAATGGACGATCATAGAGCCTGCCAGATCGGAGGTACCGTAAAAAACGGGAATCTGATAACGAAGCAGGTAAACAAGGATGCCGCTGATGATTCCAAGAGATATTCCGATGGTAAAGGTCCAGACGGTATATTTTTGCAAGGATTTCTTATCGTTCTGCCCCTTGCTTAAACTTAAGAGCGGCTGTGCACCGTCACTGATACCCTGTACCAGAAGCTCCATGAAGGATACCAGGTAGGCCAGGACTGCATAAGAACTGACCGCCTCTTCACCACCGTAACGCAGGCACTGCAGATTCATGAAGAGAATCGTTACGGAAGGCAGATACGTAAGGCCGAAGGGAGAAGCTGCAACCCTTAATATGGAAGAAACAGCTTTCTTTGACGGTACTAAATTTTTCGGAGAGATTCTGTTTTTCTTTTTCAGGAAAAAGGCAATACTGAAGAGAAGGGTTGTGCATTGACCGAACACAGTGGCAAGAGCAGCACCCTTCATTCCCATGTCATATACGAGAATAAACTGATAGTCCAATAAAATATTCAAAATGCAGCCGCATGCCATGGAGCACATGGCGTAAAAGGAAGCACCCCGGTTTCGCATCAGGGGGATGGTTCCGTTTGAAATGGTCTGTACAATAGCACCGTACAGAATATAGTGAAGATAAGTAAGGGCGTCAACATGTACTTCTCCCTCTGCGCCGAGAAGCGTAAGTGCAGGGCTTCCAAAAAAGTAGAGAATTCCCGTAAGGAGAAGGGAGCCTGTAAATAACAGGAAAAAGGCATTTCCCTCCATGCGGTCGGCAGTTTTGTTATCTCCGGCACCTTTGTTTAAGGAGATCATAACCGAAGCGCCCATGCCGATGCCGGTTCCGAGAGAGATGATCAGGGCAACAAGAGGCCATGCAATATTAATAGCGGCAAGACCGGGATCACCCATGGCCTTGCCCACAAAAATACCATCCACAATAGAATAGATACCTGATAATAAAAAAGACAGCGTAGAAGGAAAAATAAATTTCCAGTATTTTTTAAACATAATAACCTCCAACTATAATACCATCCATCATATCATAGTAAAACTTTCTGTCAAGGGCTTGCAATTCCTAGTAAAATGGTAGTATAATAGGGAAATAAGATGAGAATGTGAGAGAGGTGTTACCATGAAAATATCGACAAAAGGAAGATATGCGCTGCGCCTTATGCTGGATCTGGCTCTTCATGATAATGATGCACCGGTGAGAATCAAGGATATCGCAGCGAGACAGGATATATCCGATAAGTATCTTGAACAGATTATTTCCAGTTTGAATAAAGCAGGCTATGTAAAGAGTATCAGAGGTCCTCAGGGAGGATATAAGCTGGCAAAAGATCCTTCCGGCTATACGGTGGGAATGATCTTAAGGTTAACGGAAGGCTCTCTTGCCCCGGTAGCATGCCTGGACGATGAGGTAAACCAGTGCGACAGGCAGGAAACCTGTGCAACCTTAAAGCTTTGGCAGCAGCTCGATGATGCCATAAAGAGTGTTGTGGATACTGTGACTCTGGCAGATCTTGTGGAGTGGCAGGAGGAAAAAATAGATAATTATGTTATTTAAGTGAGGACAAGGCGTATGCAACGAAGCATACGCCTTTTTATGTATGAATCTGTTTTCTCAGCAGAAAAAGAGCAATTACATTGGGCAGTACCATAAAGGCGTTGATCAGGTCAGTACATTCCCAGACGATGGCAAGAGGCATGACAGCGCCAATGTAGATCATAACGATGTATACCACTTTATAAAGGAAAATGCCGTGATCCCCTGCCAGATATTCTACGGCTGATTCCCCAAGATAAGACCAGCCGATCAGGGTGGTGATGGCAAAGGCAATCAGACACAGGGAGAGGAAGGTGTTGCCAAGACCCGGAAGAAAAGCAAAAGCAGCATCTGTTAAACTGGCCTCGTTTACCCCTTCAATGGAGGAAGGATGGAGGATCATGTTGGTGACGATCACAAGACCGCTTAGAAGACACATAACTACAGTGTCCCAAAAAACGGCTGTCATGGAAACGTATGCCTGCCTGACAGGGTCGTTTGTCTTGGAGGCTGCGGCGGTGATGGCGGCAGTGCCGATGCCTGCTTCATTCGTAAAGAGACCTCTGGCAATTCCGTAGCGCATGGTGACCATAAGAGAGGAACCCACCACGCCGCCCAGAGCAGCCTGACCGGTAAAGGCACTTTTCAGGATGAGAAGAAGAGCAGGGAGAAGGGCTGAGCGGTTCATAAACAGGAGCAGAATACAGCTGCCGGTAAAAAAAAGCGCCAAAACGGGAACCACCTTCACACATACCTTTCCGATAGATTGAATTCCGCCGATAATGACAAAGCCGGCAGTAATGGCTGCCAGAAAACCGGTGATCTGTGGGGCGATGCCAAAGCTCATGGCAGTTGTCTGGGTAATGGAATTAGACTGGGTGGTGCATCCTACTCCAAAGGCGGCAATCAAGGTGAGAAGCGCATAAATTTTTCCCACAAATTTATTATGTAAGCCGTTTTCCCACACATACATGGGACCGCCCCGGTTAAGGTGATCGCTTCCTGTACTTTTAAAGCGGACACTTAGGAAACATTCGGCGTAGGCAGTAGCCATTCCAAGGATTCCGGTGATCCAGCACCAGAAAATGGCACCGGGACCACCCAGAGCAACAGCAGTGGAGACACCTACAATGTTGCCGGTGCCGAGGGTGGCGGCAAGAGTAGTGGCTAAGGTGGCAAAGACAGAAAGATTGTTTCCGCCTTTTTGATTGTCCGGTGTGACGGACAGGCGGAAGATCGG
>CAMEIH010000098.1 GCA_945917985.1 uncultured Clostridium sp.
CGGTATAGAGATATGTCTTGACGCCTTCCGTCAAAACCGCCGGATCAAATTGCGGCTCATCGGTGGGCGCATTTCCCAGATAAGTGCCGTCCTCATAATGTACATAACCCAGAAACTCATAAGCCCCGGCAGGTTGATCGCACACTGCCACCGATACGATCCCGTGACTGCTGAGTACATAGTAAAGGTAATATCTTCCGTCCGGTCCCACCGTCACTGCCGGTGCATACAGGTTTCCCTGAAGATCTTCATTGGCCGGATCCTGATCCTTTCTGAAGATAACGCCCTCATAGCGCCAATTGCCAAGATCATCTACAGGTGCAGACCAGCAAACGTAGTCTAACATACAGTATACATCCCCGTTAAACTTATCGTGGGAGCCGTACACATACACTCTGTCCCCAAACACATAGGGCTCCCCATCCGGAATATATTCCCAGGATGGCAGATAAGGGTTTGTCACTTGCCTCAGATTGTCCATTTTTCTTTCCTCCGCTTTCTCAAAAGTTCTATGCTTTTGCAGGGCAACCGCCGCATCCTGCACATTTGGATGCACCCTCTGTCACATCCTCGCTTGCAACTCCCACAGGGCTCGTCAGAAGACAGATGGCCTGGGAAGAAATGCCTTCCCCTGTTCCGGTAAAGCCAAGGCCCTCCTCCGTGGTTGCCTTCACATTCACCTGGGAGAGTTCAATTCCAAGTGCATCCGCAATATTCTGCCTCATGGTGTCAATATAAGGTCTCATCTTCGGTGCCTGAGCAATAATGGTGGCATCAATATTTTCTATAAAAAAGCAATTCTCCTCAAGCAGTGCCCCCACATGACGCAGCAGCTTTACGGAGGAAATTCCCTTGTAAGCCGGATCTGTATCCGGGAAATGCTTTCCGATATCTCCAAGAGCTGCGGCTCCTAAAAGCGCATCCATGATGGCATGAATGAGCACATCCGCGTCGGAATGTCCCAAAAGTCCCCTCTCATAGGGAATCTCTACGCCTCCCAAAATCAATTTTCTTCCTTCCACTAATTTATGGACATCATATCCCATACCAATTCTCATAATCTATCTTTCCTTCCTTCACACAGCTTTTGTTCAAAATTTCTGTATCATACCCTGTATTATAGCATATATTAGAAGAAATCATCCTTTTTTCGGTATGCTTTTTTGAGAAAATTTTTAATTGCCGGCAATCCCGGAAAGACCAGTAACTATGAAGACGCACTGAGTGCATTAGGCGTCACACCGGTGACCACCCTGCATGTGCCGGATACCATTCCCTACGAGGGGCTGATCCTGCCGGGCGGCGGCGACATTGACCCAAAGCTTTTCGGACAACTGAACTGCGGTTCCCGTGTGATTGATCCAGCTCTTGACAGGCTCCAGCTTGCCATCCTGAAAACCTTTGTTCTGGAAAAGAAGCCCGTTCTTGGAATCTGCAAGGGCATGCAGCTGATCAATATATTCTTTGGCGGGGATATCCACCAGAACCTGCCCTCCCGAGACCTCCATCAGTATAACGGTACCGATCAGGTCCATGATACCTTTGCGCTCAGGGACTCCTTCCTCGGAAAGCTCTACGGCTGCCGCTTTTCGGTGAACAGTGCCCATCATCAGGGTGTGGATCTTCCCGGATGCGGAATCACTTATGTACAGTGCTGTTTTGACGGCGTGGTTGAGGGGCTTTGCCACAGTTTTCTTCCCGTATGGGGTGTTCAGTGGCATCCGGAACGCATGTGTTTTTCACACAAAAGAAGCGACACCGCAGACGGCTCGCTTCTTTTAAAAGCTTTTATAAATCATACACTGTCCTAAAAACGCCTTAAACAGTTTCGTCCCCTTTTTCGCAGATATGCTCCCACTGACAGCCTTTACAGATCTCCTTCCGTCTTCCCGCCGAGAGGATTTTTTCCTTCACCAGCTTTTCAAAGGCAAGGAACGCTATCTCCTTCCCCGGCTTTAAGCCGCACAGAGCAAGCACTGCGTGATCGTAGCCCTCCACCTTTTCAAGGGAAGTGCACTTACCCTCCTTATTGTTGGGACAAAAGCTACAGATGTCATCTGTCTGATCCACCAGGCTTACCATCGGATTTTTGGCAAGAAGCCTTTTCATCTCTCCCATATGTTCCGTAAATTCACTGCTGTAGCCCTTTCCTTCAAAAAAGGCAAGGCACATCCCGTGATGTGCCCTTATCCTGTAATCGCTCATTTTTTTATCCTTTGTCTAATCGATTTTGATGATCTTTGCAAGTCTCCGGCTTAAAAGAAGTGCCAGTGCGATCTTTACAAGATCAGGAATGATAAACGGAATGACGCACCATCCAAGTACGGTTGCCAGTCCCACTGCTCCTGCATTCTTTGCATATACCACCATAAACCATACGGTTCCGATGGCGTAGCAGACAAAAAGACCAAGCACCATGGAAAGTGCCAGCACCCATGTTTTTCTGCCAAGGAACTTTTCCATCGCCCACATCACAAGGGCAGATGCCAGAAATCCCACAATATATCCGCCGGTATTGCCTAAAATGATTCCGATTCCGCCGCTAAAGCCTGCAAAAACGGGAATACCCACAGCGCCGAGAAGGATATAAATCAGTACTGCCAGACTGCCTCTCTTACCTCCCAACACACCGACTGCCAGAAAAACCGCAAAGGTCTGCAGGGTAAAAGGAACCGTGGTGGGAATGGATATCCAGGAGCAGATTGCCATTAAAACGGCAAATACTGCTATGTAAACCATATCGTAAGTTTTGCTTCTTGAAACTTTGTTTTGTGCCTGTGTCTGTGTTGTCATCACTTTCTCCTCCATGAAATCATATGTTTTCAACCTTAGCAATCATATCATTAAGGAGTTTAATTGTCAACCTATTATTTCTTTTTGGTTAACATTTATTTTTACTTTACAGACATATTTCGCATTTCTTCCTGAATGAATTTCACATCTCCGGGTCGAATGTAGCCTACCTTCTGATAGGAAAAGCCCATCTGTGTCTCTATGATCTGATAGCCCCGGTACAGATATTCCCCAAAACCGAAATACACGGCTGCAGTATCCGTCAACACTTCATTCGATAAAGTATCGGAAAAATGAATTCCGTTATAATATAAATATAAATGCATCACTTCATGAGAGAGAATGGCTGTAATCACGTCCAGATTATAGTAGGAGTGCAGCTGCAGATTGATGATGGTAAATGCTCCGTTCGTGGAAATATTGCCTGCGTAATTCAAGTTAGCATCATCCTGAAATTTCAATCGGATATAGCTTCCGTCAATCCCCATGTGGGCTGCTATACTGCACAGAAGCTGTTTCAAAAGCTCCGTATCATGCAGATTAACAAGAAGCTTCTCTTCCAGTTCCTTCGGAACCGCATAAATTTCCCCCGGCTCCTTTTTACTTTTCTGAAGGAGTGTCAGGCAGGAGCGCAGTTTCTCCTCATCCACCTTCTTAAGAGCGCTTGCCGGCACCGGTGCCTCCTTTAAGATAAAGCGCTTTACCACATAATAGATCAATCCTATGATCGTCAGTATCTCAAAAATATCATTGAGACTGAATACTCCGTCAAACAATGTCATACCAATCTTTCTCCTGTGTCAGGACCTGCTCACTCCCCGGCATCGATCCTTGCCTTTAAATCCTCCAGGTACATCCAGCGTTCCATCTTCTCCTCAAGCAGACTTTCCGCTTCTTCTTTTTCCTTTGTAAGCCGGTTCAGCTTGAGAAAATCCGTAGCTGAGAGAAGAATCTCCTTCTCAAGGTCTCCTATTTTTTCCTCCAGCGCTGCCATTTCTCCCTCAATGGATTCATAATCCTTCTGCTCCTTAAAGCTGAATTTCAATTTGGAGGAGCGCTGTTTCCAGTCTTTCTTTTTCTCAGACGGCTGTAACTTCTCAGGTGATTTCTTTTGCTCTTTTCCCTGCTTTGCCGCTTCACCATTCTCTGCAATCATCCGGTTGTGATAATCCGTATAGTTGCCCTCATGCTGTCTCAGATTTCCGTTTTCCTCAAAAGCAAATATCCGCCTTACGGTCCTGTCCAGGAAATATCTGTCATGAGAGACAATAATCACGATGCCCTCAAAGCTGTCGAGATAATCTTCCAGCACCGTCAGCGTGGTGATATCAAGGTCATTGGTAGGCTCATCCAGGATCAGCACATTGGGAGCTCCCATCAGCACCTTAAGCAAATGCAGTCTTCTCTTTTCCCCTCCGGAAAGCTTTTTCAAAAGCCCATACTGATCCTTTCCCTCAAAAAGAAATTTCTCCAGCATTTTGGAAGCAGAGACAGGACCATCCCCGGTCTGCACAAATTCAGCCGTATCTCTGATATAATCGATGACCTTCTGATCAGGGGGCATCTCTGTTTCTCCGATCTCCTGGGCATAATAACCGATCTTTACCGTCTGTCCGATCAGAATCTGTCCCTCATCCGGCTGTGTCTTTCCCGTCAGCATTTTCATCAGGGTGGTTTTCCCGCAGCCGTTACGCCCAACAAATCCTACCCTGTCATCTTTTAGAAAGAGATAGGAAAAATCCCGGATCAGCATTCTGTTATTATAACCCTTGCTGACATGGGAAAGCTCCACCGTTGTCCTGCCAAGTCTTGAGGAAGCGGAACCGATCTCAACTTTTCCGTCCGCCACGGGAGCATCGGCATTTTTCATCTCCTCATACCGCATCAGTCTTGCCTTCTGCTTGGTGGAACGAGCCTGTGCGCCCCTTTGTACCCAGGCAAGCTCTTTTCGCAAAATCGATTGACGCTTTCGCTCACTTGCCGCAAGAGATTCTTCTCTCTCTGCCTTCAGCTTCAGATAACCGGAATAATTTTCGTCATAGGAATAGATCTTTCCCTTGTCAATTTCAATGATCCTGTTCGACACACTGTCAAGGAAATATCTGTCATGGGTCACCATGAGCACTGCTCCCGTGCGCTTTTTCAGTGTCTCCTCCAGCCAGTCTGCCATATCATTGTCAAGGTGATTGGTAGGCTCGTCCAGAATCAAAAGGTCGGAATCGGAAAGAAGCGCTGCCACCAGTGCGAGC
>CAMEIH010000099.1 GCA_945917985.1 uncultured Clostridium sp.
ACACACATTTCAAAAAACTGGCAGGCATAGAATAGAATTTACCTTTCGGAGCTGCCTAAAACTGCCGGTGATTGCCATGGATGGAGCAGTGCTTTATGATATCAATGAGAACGCCTATTTGAAGGTTTATGTAATATCAAATGTGATGAGCCGCAAGGTATTTGCGCTGATCAAAGAGCAGGGTCTTTCCTGCTTTACGAATGTGATTATTGATGATATGCTGGTAATCTACTATAATGAGACAGAGGATGAGGTTCACCGGAATCTGATAAGGGAGATGCGCAGATCTCCTTACAGAAACTATGTAAAAAGTGAAGAATTTCATGAGAATGATGTGGTTTACTTTATGCTTCTTTATCCTCGTCAGGTGATAGAAGATTTTTATCAGGTTCTTTTAGAAAATGAGATCACGGAAAAACTGAAGGTTCTGAAATATGACTCGGTGGATTATCCCGGTTATGCCTATATTAAGATATACAACAGGAATGCCACCAGGGAGAATATGATTGCATATCTGAAAAATATGCTGCATCTGAATAAAACAGTTACCTTTGGAAGTATTCCCGGGCGGTATGATGTGGTAATCAGGCCGGGAGATACCAACAAAGTGGTACAGGAACTAAAAAAGCAGTATGAACCGGTTACGCTCCGGTTACGGAATGCGTGGTATAATAAAAAATACGAATATAGTAACTTACCTAAGGATGTCAAAAAAAATGAACATAATTTACGTAGATGATGAAAAACCGGCACTCGATAATTTCCGTCTGACGGTCAGAAATTTTCCGAATATCAAAAATCTTCAACTGTTTCAGAGCGGAAAAGAAGCTTTAGAGTATGCAAAGAAAAATCAGATCGATGCGGCATTTCTGGATATGGAGATGCAGGAGATGCATGGACTTGAACTGGCAAAGCGGTTAAAGAAAGTAAATCCCAACATCAGTATTGTTTTTGTCACTGCCTATGAGCAGTATGCGCTTCAGGCTTTTGGTGTGGATGCCATAGGTTATCTGTTAAAGCCATACACACGGCAGGAAGTGAAGAAGGAACTGGAAAAGATAGCAAGGTTCCGTCCTTTGCCAAAAAAACGGATAAAGATACAGACAATTCCCGGTTTTGTGGTTTCCGTTGACGGGAGCAGGATGATGTGGGGAAGAGCAAAGGTGGAAGAACTGTTTGCTCTTTTAGTAGACCGGGGAAGTGAGGGGATCACCACGGGAGAGGCAATCGCCTGCCTGTGGCCCGGGCGAATGGCTGATGAGAATACCCAGTCTTTATACCGCGTAACCTACAAGCGTCTACTGGATACCCTGAAGGAAAAGGGAGTCGATTCCATCATTGCTACTGACGGCAGAAAAAAATATCTTATGACAGAGCAGATAGACTGTGACCTGTACCGCATTCTGGATGGGGACATTGAGGCTATCCAGAGTTACAGCGGTGAATACATGAGAGAATATTCCTGGGCAGAGACAAGAAACGCCCAGCTTAACAATTTGAAGGGCATACAGGGGAATGAGGAAAGCAGCAAATGAAAAAAGTATGGGAATTTTTCGACAATCTGAATGAGTATGTCTATGTGTCAGACATGGACAATTATGAACTGATTTACATGAATCAGAAGACACTGAATGATTTCGGGTTCAGTTCCAATGAGGAGATCCGGGGTAAGAAATGTTATGAAGTGCTTCACAAGTGCAGTTCGCCCTGCAGTATCTGCAACAATCATCTTTTGGAGCCGGAAAGCTTTCAGGAATGGTCTCATTACAATCCGGTTCTGGATAAATATTTTTCCTTAAAGGATTCTATAGTCATGGAGGATGGAAGACGATGCCGGATGGAACTGGCAATCGATGTCAGTACACAGGAGCGCCAAAACAGTATGATCCGAAACTACCAGAATATAGAAGCGATTGCCAATGAAGGGCTCAGGATTGCGCTGCAGGCATCCACGCCGGATAAGACGATTGAGATCATTCTGGAATATCTGGGCAAGGCGCTTGGCGGAGAAAGAACTTATATATTTGAGCAGAATGAAAGCGGCGGAGATGATAATACTTATGAGTGGGTGGCAAACGGTGTTACCCCTGAAAAGGAGAATCTTCAGAATCTGCCTCCTGAGGTCTGTGCAAACTGGTACCAACATTTCAGCGTGAATAAAAATATTATGATCAGAGATCTGGAGGATATCAGGGAAAGTGACCCGCTGCAATATGAAAATCTGAAAAGGCAGAACATCCACTCCCTTGTGGTGGTACCTCTTTTCCTGGACGGAAAGATCATAGGATTTTACGGTGTGGACAATCCGCCCGGAAAATATCTCGATTATGCCCAGAACATGCTTCAGATCATGGGACATTTCATTACAGGTTCCCTGAAAAGAAGAAATCTTGTAAAACAGCTGCAGGACTTAAGCTATCATGACCAGCTTACCCGGCTCGGCAACCGCCATGCCCTTGATGAATACATTTCAGGAATCTGCAGGGAGGAAAGCATCGGCGTTGCCTACTGTGATATCACCGGGCTGAAAAAGCTCAATGATACGAAGGGACATGAGGCGGGCGACAGGATGATTGTAAATGCCTGTGCCTGTTTATTAAGAGTGTTTCAGGGCTTTGGACTGTTCCGTGTGGGTGGTGATGAGCTTCTTGTGCTGTGCCCGGGAATAAAGGAAGAGGATTTCGGAAACAAGATAAAAGACCTTCATGAAGATATGAAGGAGCATGATGTTACGATGGCAGTGGGAGCAGCATGGAAAGAGAATATGACCATGGGCTTTGACAGCATTCTTTCGGAATCGGAAAAACTGATGTATCATGAGAAGGCAGTTTATTATAGATCCGGTGAAATGGACAGGAGAAGCAGATGAACAAAACTATTATGGGGAGAATAGATATGAAAAGAAAAAGTATTGCTAGAGTTCTGTTATCGGTAATGCTGGCAACTACGCTGCTTGCAGGCTGTGGAAAGCAGGCAGGCTATGGAGGGGAAGGACACTTTAAGGATGCCTGTTTAAACGAATCCTATCATGAAACAGAGATGATGAATGTAAAGGGAGAAAAGGTGGACGTTTCGTCCTATTATATACAGCTGTTTCACGAATATGGCTATGGACTTACTTATCCGGACAGCTGGCAGGAAAGTGATGCAACAGAGCTTTTTAAAGCGAATCTTTCTGCAGATGGGAAATTTACTCTCTATATTTGTACGGAAGCAGTTATGGAGGCGTATGCTGTGCTCTCTGAGAATCCGTATGCTACTTCTGATGACTATGATGCTGTGTATCAGAAGCTGTGGGATACGGGCTATGCTTTGTTTGGTATCTCCAGTGTGGATGGTGAGAGCGGTTTTGAAAAGGATTTTTCCAGTGTGGAAAAAATCGGTACTCTGTAAGGGAAAAATTACTATTTTGCCTATAATGATGAACTTCCAAAGGAAGGGTTTACGGAGAAAGAACTTCAGGCGATACAGCTTGGTATTGGTGCCCTTGATGAGATCAGAGAGGGTCTGATCATCTTCCCGGAGACAGAAATTGATTATGAAGCGCAAGATAAAGAAATGGCTGATAAGGCTTCCGAAATCAGTTTTTCCTCGTTTGCTGTGACGGATTTAAACGGAAATGCAGTAACCCAGGATATTTTCAAGGATTATGATGTAACCATGATCAATGTGTGGGCAACCTGGTGCGGACCCTGTCGTAGAGAACTTCCGGATATTCAGGCTGCTTATGAAAAGCTTCCCGCAAATGTCAATATTATTTCTATTTGTGATGATGCCGGGCAGGAAACGGAGCTTGCAGGACAAATCGTCGAGAAAGTCGGCATACAGTATGCGGTGCTTGTTCCCGATGATGCGATGGATGAGTTCTTAAATGAATATATTTCTGCATTCCCGACAACCTTTCTTGTTGATAAGGAAGGCAATGTGATCGGACAGCCCATCGTAGGAGTGCCACAGGCTGATGATGTGACCCAGTATTATCTTGACTATATTGGAAGTGCATTACAATAAGAAACCATAATACAATGCTGGGTGTAGAAAATTGAAATCTTAAAACGGACAAAAAACCAATATATTGGTGTTTGGAAATTATTATTTATATAAAAAACACAAGATGTTGTGTTGTGCAAGTTGCTAACAGAGTGTTCTGAATATCATTGACAATTCTTCGAAAATTTCATATGATAAATCTGTCAGAAAAAATCAAAACAGTGTACATCTCGTACATTCAGGCAGTTTCTGCCAGTTTTTTCTCTTTATTAAACAATGTGGCAGGAACATAAGAAGTTTACAAGGGGTATATGTATCCTGCCAGAATCAAGGGAGGATACCATATGAAGAACGACCTGGCTTTTATTCTTGCCGGAGTTTTGAACCTCTATGAGCATCAGAGTACGGTGAATCCAAATATGCCTGTGCGTTTTCTGATTTATCTGGCACAGGAATATCAGGGAATCATAGAGAAAGCAAAGGAAAGCCTCTACGGCTCTAAGCAGATCATGTTGCCTACACCTCACTGTGTGGTGTTTTACAACGGTGATCAGGAGATGCCGGAGGAGAAGACTCTTAGGCTTTCCGATGCATTTGAAAACAGAGAACACAAGGCAGATGTAGAGCTTACAGTAAGAGTGCTTAACATCAACCACGGACATAATAAAGATCTGATGGAGCAATGTAAGATCCTTGAGGAATATGCCAGATTCGTAGATGCCACTAAGCGGCTTGTGGCAGAAACAGATGACAGAAAGGAAGCTCTGGAAGCTGCAATTGAGTACTGCATCGAGAATCATATCCTTGAGGAGTTCCTCAGAAAATATCGGTCGGAGGTATTGGGAATGCTGCTTGACGAATTTGATGTAAAGAAATATGAGCGATCGTTACGAGAAGAAGGCCGTCAGGAAGGCATTGCGGAGGGCATTGAGTTTGGAAAAGCCTCCGGCGAAATGCAAAAACTGATTCAGCAGACTTGTAAGAAGTATCAGAAAGGTCTTACCGTGGAAGAAACAGCAGAAATGCTGGAGGAAGACGCAGAAACCATCG
>CAMEIH010000100.1 GCA_945917985.1 uncultured Clostridium sp.
TTGAATAAAAGATTCTTTATAATTTTTCTAAAAAGTAAGTGTCAAAGACCCGATTTCAAAAAAATGGCAGGCATAAAACAGAATTTACCTTTCAGAGCTGCAATTTTTATAAAAAAATTTACTTTTTGTCCAATTTAATATATAATACAAAAAGATATTGTATTTAGAAAAATCCGTACCATACGGATCAGGAGGAAAGTTTTATGGCATTACTACAGCAGTGGCGTGATATGGCCTATTCAGAAACAGCAAACAAAGGTGATCTGCAGAGACTTTGGAGCGCTTATTTTCAGAAGGAAAAAGACATTTATGCAATTCTTTTAAAGAATCCCGATGAGGAAGTAAAGGGAACGGTAAAAGAACTGGCAGATAAATATGAAGTGGATATCATGACGATGACCGGTTTCCTTGACGGTATCAATGACAGCTTAAAGACCCCGAATCCTATCGAGGAGATGGAAGAGGATACGGAAGTAAGTCTTGGTTTTGATAAGGAGCTTTTATATAAGAACATGGTGGCAGCAGGTGCGGACTGGCTCTATGAACTGCCTGAGTGGGAAGCTATTTTTGATGAAGATACAAGAAAAGCCCTCTACAAGGAACAGAAATCTTCCACAACCATCGTAAAGCCTGCCAAGGTTTATCCCAATGACCCCTGTCCTTGCGGAAGCGGCAAAAAATACAAGAAGTGCTGTGGAAAGAATAAATAAATTTTCTCTTTACAGATGAAAAAAAGTGTCCTATTATAATGGCATATAAAAATTATTGTGACAGATAAACAATAGTTAACACGTTGACGAGAAGAGTAAGATGTGAAATGCATCAGAGAGGAACATCGGACAGAGAAAAATGAAAGGCTGTCTGTGCTGGAAATGTTCTTACAGGAAGCATCTGAAAACTAACTCCGAGTGGCCCCAATCCGGTCCGTATTGCCTACGTTACAGGTATTGAGTGGTTTCCGTAAGCCGAATAAGAGCGCAGGAAACAAGCAGGGTGGAACCGCGTAAATTACGTCCCATGCACTGATTAAGTGCATGGGATTTTTTAATTGTAAGACAGCTGTCAAAAGCAAAGATGTATTTCCTGAAAGGAGAAGAGATATGAAAGAAAAGTGGGAAGAATTTAAAGTATCCTTATCGGATACTACCAGCATGAGCAAAAGAGAATTTCTGTTGACACTGGCAGTGTGCATTCTCGGCGGTATTGTGTTTGGGATATTTTGTTCCCCGAGAAAGTCAACAGTGATCGGAAGCAATAACGGAAACAACTGCGGTAATGGCTGTGGTTGTGTAGAAGATGAAGAAAATGAAGAGGAAAGAAACAAGGAGGATAACTAAAATGAAAATCACCTTAAAAGACGGTTCTGTCAAGGAATATGACAGTGCAAAAAGTGTTTATGAAATTGCGGCAGATTTAAGCGAGGGACTTGCAAGAGCAGCCTGTGCCGGGGAAGTAGACGGAGAGGTAGTTGACTTAAGGACAGTGATTGATAAGGATTGTTCCTTAAATATCCTGACAGCAAATGATCCTGAGGGTCTTCGCACCATCAGACATACCTGCTCCCACGTGATGGCAGAGGCGGTTAAGAGACTGTTCCCGGAAGCCAAGCTTGCTATCGGACCCAGTATCGATACGGGTTATTATTATGATTTTGATCATGAACCCTTTTCAAGAGATGACCTTGACAAGATCGAGGCCGAGATGAAGAAGATCATCAAGGAAGGCCATGAGCTAAAGAGATTTACCCTTCCCAGAGAAGAAGCCATCAAATTTATGGAAGAAAAAGGGGAACCCTACAAGGTAGAGCTGATCCGGGATCTTCCGGAAGGCTCGGAAATTTCTTTCTATGACCAGGGCGGTTTCACGGATCTGTGTGCAGGCCCTCATCTCATGAACACAAAGGGAATCAAAGCTTTTAAGCTTACTTCTTCTTCCATGGCGTACTGGAGAGGTGACGCGGAGAAGGCAAGATTACAGAGAATTTACGGTACTGCCTTTAACAAGAAAGAGGAGCTGGCAGAGTATTTAGAGCAGCTTGAGGATGCCAAGAGACGTGACCACAATAAGCTGGGCCGTGAGATGGAACTCTTTACCACGGTTGATGTGATTGGTCAGGGTCTTCCCTTATTCCCGCCCAAGGGAACCAAGATGATCATGAAGCTGCAGCGCTGGATCGAGGATCTGGAAGACAAGGAATGGGGTTATGTCCGCACCAGAACACCGCTTATGGCAAAGAGTGACCTCTATAAGATTTCAGGACACTGGGATCATTACAAGGACGGCATGTTTGTGCTGGGTGATGAAGAGAAAGATAAAGAGGTTTTCGCCCTTCGTCCCATGACCTGTCCTTTCCAGTATTATGTATATAAGAACACTCAAAAATCCTACCGTGATCTGCCCTATCGAATGAGTGAGACCTCCACTCTGTTCAGAGCTGAGGATTCCGGTGAGATGCACGGTCTTACAAGAGTCCGTCAGTTTACGATCACAGAGGCGCACAATGTGATCCGCCCCGACCAGGCAGAAGAAGAATTATCAAACTGCTTCAATCTGGCATATTACGTTCTGAGTGTACTTGGTCTTGAGAAGGATGTAACCTTCCGCCTTTCCAAGTGGGATCCGGCCAACAAGAAGAAATATCTGGGAGATGAGCATTACTGGGAGTCCACCCAGGGCGTGCTTCGTAAGCTCTTACAGGAGAAACAGGTTCCCTTCGTGGAGGCAGACGGAGAGGCAGCCTTCTACGGTCCCAAGATCGATATTCAGGCCAAGAATGTGTATGGCAAGGAAGATACTATGATCACCATCCAGCTTGACTGTGCGATTGCGGAAAACTTTGATATGTATTATGTGGATCAGAACGGTGAGAAGGTTCGCCCTTACATCATTCACAGAACCTCCATGGGATGCTATGAGAGAACACTGGCATGGCTGATCGAGAAATATGCCGGTAAGTTCCCTACCTGGCTGTGTCCGGAACAGGTGCGTATCCTTCCTATCTCCGAGAAATATGCGGATTATGCGGAGAAGGTACGTAAAGAGCTTGCTCTGGCAGATGTGGATGTGACAGTGGATAACCGCTCTGAGAAGATCGGCTTTAAGATCCGTGAGGCGAGAATGGACAGACTTCCTTATATGCTGGTAGTAGGACAGCAGGAGGAGGCAGACGGTACGGTTTCCGTCAGAAGCAGATTCGCAGGAGATGAAGGTGTAAAGCCTCTTTCTGAGTTTATTGCCCAGATCACGGAAGAGATCAGAACCAAAGCAATCCGCAAGGAAGAGGTTTCGGAAGAGAAAAAATAGAAAAGAGGCTGTAAATGAAGCAGAGATTTAAGTGGGATGAAATTATAGGGTTTTTGTTTTTCCTGATCAGCATCGGGATGCTTGGTTTCTCTGTGTATTTCTGCTTCAGCAGCGATATCTGGTATGATGAACTGTTCACCATGGGACTGGCAAATCAGTCCTGCGGTGAACTGATTTTAAAGACAGCGCGGGATGTACATCCTCCGCTGTATTATCTGATTGTGAAATTATTTCTGACAGGAGTAAGGAGTGGCAGTCCACTTAGTCAGGTAGTGGCTGCCAAGCTTGCATCCTGTCTTCCTTTTTTCCTCTGTATTCTTTTTTCTGTTTATAAGATCAGAAAGAATTTCGGAATGCTTACAGCAGGACTTTTTTCCTTTTTGCTGATCTCCATGCCCCAGATGGCAGATTATACCGTAGAGATCAGAATGTATGGCTATGCCTTTTTGTTCACTACGGTGGGAATGGTGACTGCTTATGAACTTTTACAGGAAAACAGAACTTCGGGATGGCTCCTTTTGACAATCTGTGCGCTTTGTGCCTGCTACACCCATTATTTTGCCTGCGTGGCAGCCTGTATGATCTATCTTTGGCTGTTTATATCCATGTGTTATGGAAAGAAATTAAAGCAGATGATAAAGCCTTATCTTTTCAGCAGTATGATCTGTGTGCTCGGGTATCTGCCCTGGCTTCTTGCAGTGGTGACAAAGCAGGCTTCGCAGGTGAAGGAGAACTACTGGATTCAGCCAGTCTCCCTAAGGACGCTGGGTGGCTGTGTGAAATTCATTTTTATGCCGGGCTTTGCAGGTGAAAAGGTAAGTATGGCGGTCGCGTGCATCTTCTTTGCACTTTATGTGCTGACAGTTACATACAGTCTTTTTATTCTGTGGAAAAGAGAAAGAACAGGAGAGGAAGAAGAAAACGGCAAATATCTGTTCGCGTATGGCGGGATTCTTGTGCTTGCCGGTGTGGTTCTTTTTGGTATGGTGGCTTCTATCCTGATAAAGCCCATATTTGTGTATCGCTATATGCTGCCTGCCATGGGTGCGTTCTGGCTTTCCTTTGCAATCCTTGTAGGACTGGAAAAAAAGAAAAAAGCGGCAGTGATACCGGCTCTGATGTTTTTAGGGGTGATAGGAATCGGGAATTTCCGTTCCTTTTACGGGGAAGAAATGTGGAAAAAGCTGCAGATGGAGAAGGCGCTTTCCGAGCTTTCGCGGATAGAGAGCGAGGATATCATTCTTTACAATTTTGACCAGACCCAGGGAGTTGCTTCCTATTATCTTTCCAACGAAACTTATCTGTGGTACGGAAAGACCGAGGAATTGATTCGGGAAATGTTCCCTTATAATCATACCCTGGTGGAGGGGGATTTTTCCGATGAAGAGGGAATCATCCGTATCAAAGAGCTTTTGAAGGAAGGAAAGACTCTGTGGTTTTTCGGAAGCGGCAATGCCAGAGAGGAGATCCTTGAGAAGTGGAGAGCGGAGGAAATAGACGCAGAGGAAGTGGCAAGCGTCATGATAGAAAGATATTGGTTTAATATTTATCGCATAACAGTCGGTTAACATTGACGGAATGGTAAAATCCCATCTTTGACAGTTAATACGAGGCAAAACAGCCGCAAAACCTGTG
>CAMEIH010000101.1 GCA_945917985.1 uncultured Clostridium sp.
TCCTTGTTTTGGTTCAAGATTGCGAACGAGCTTAGCGAGTTTCGCAATTACCTATGTTTATCTTATTCCCTTTTCACTCATTATTTCTGCAGTAGTTTATCTATTATTGTATGCCCTTTTGCAACATAATTACCGCTTTCCTTAGCTTCTTTTTCATTATAATTCCAAGTGTGCTCCTGCTGTATATTACTGTCGTAGAGAAGATAGGGCACACTGTCTGCGGTATGGGTCCTTACTCTGATGGGTGTGGGATGATCCGGCATTACAAGCAGTCTGTATTCTGTTTTATCCTCATCCAGCGCTTTTGTCAAGGGTCCTATCACTCTCTGATCAAGATACTCGATCGACTTTACCTTCTTTTCCACACTGCCCTGATGACCCATCTCATCCGGTGCCTCCACATGAATATAAGCAAAATCATACCCGTTCTTCAAGGCATCAAGGGCTGCCTGCGTCTTACCCTCATAATTGGTATTTAATCCTCCGTTGGCACCCTCCACATGAGCGACTCCCATGCCTGCCCCAACGGCGATTCCCTTGAGCAGATCCACGGCAGAAACCATCATGCCTTTCACGCCGTTCTTTTCCTCAAAGGAAGAGAGCATCGGCTTCGTGCCTGCGCCCCAGAACCAGCAACAGTTGGCGGGATTTAAGCCCTTCTTTTTGCGCTCGATATTAAGGGGATGATCCTTTAAGATCTCATAGCTTCTTTTCATCATGTAAAGCAGATTTTCATCGGAGGGAAGATACTGTCCGATCACCTGCCCTAACACATCGTGGGGCTGGGATAACTCCAGCACCTGTCCCCTGTTCCAGATCAGACAGTGGCGATAACTGGTACCCACATAAAACTGGTAAGTCTCATTCTGCAGCTCTTCCCTTACTGCATTTAAGAGCACTGCACAATCCTCCGTGCTGATCTCGCCGGAGCTGTGATCGATAATGATCTGTTCCTCAAAGGGAACGTCATTTTCGGAAATGGTCACGATATTGCATCTTAAGGCAATATCCGTATCCTTCATGGGAACACCGATGCTCAGGGCTTCCAGAGGCGAGCGTCCCGAATAGTAAATCTTCGGATCATACCCGAGCACTGAGAGGTTGGCGGTATCGGAGCCCGGTTTCATTCCCTCAGGAATCGTATGTACCAGCCCGATCTCGGAAAACTTGCTCAGTCTGTCAAGTGCAGGTGTATCCGCATATTGAAGGGGTGTTTTGCCCCCAAGGGATTCTATGGGCTCGTCAGCCATTCCATCCCCTAAAACCACAATAAATTTTTTATCACTCATGATGCTACCTCTATTCTTCTATTCTGATTCTGCTGATAATACCGATTTTTTCAGCTTTTTCATTAAATTCCTTTTCCGTCATCACATCCGTCACAAAAGCGAATTCACCGGGGACATCTGCCTCAACGACTCTGATACTTTCAAAAGCCGCAATCGCTTCTTTTTCCTTATCATCGCTCACCCTCACAAAGAAGCTTCTCTTCGCCTCTTCGATTCCGGTAAGCGTAACGTCTGTATCGTCCCAAAAGCACATAATCACTTTACCAAGGTGTCTTGCACAGTCCACCACATCGGAAACAACAGCGCTTGCCGTCGGAAGTTTACCTGCGCCTTTTCCGTAATACATGGAATCTCCAAGCATATTTCCATGAACGCATACCGCATTGAACACATCGTTCACCATATAAAGCGGATGATCTCTGCCGATCAGGAAAGGTGCCACCATGGCATAGAATTTGCCATCCACCTCCTTACTCTGGGCAAGCAGTTTGATGGTCTTGCCCATAGCATGGGCATAGACAAAATCCGTAGCTGTGATCATCGTGATTCCCTCTGTATAGATATCTTCGTATTTCACATTTTTACCACACATTAAGGAGGAAAGGATTGCGATCTTGCGGCAGGCATCATAGCCCTCCACATCGGCTTCCGGATTCCTCTCGGCATAGCCTTTTTCCTGTGCCTCCTTCAGTACCTCTGCAAAATCCGCGCCTTCCTTTTCCATCTTGGATAAGATATAGTTGGTAGTTCCGTTCAGGATACCTGTGATGGCATCGATCTTCTCCGCTGTCAGAGAATAATTTAAAGGACGGATAATCGGAATACCTCCGCCCACGCTTGCCTCAAACAGGTAGTTGCACTTATTCTCATGAGCGATCCTGATAAGCTCCGGTCCGTGAGCTGCCACCAGCTCCTTGTTGGAGGTACAAACGCTCTTTCCGCTCATAAGTGCCCGCTTTGTAAAATCATAAGCCGGCTTTAAGCCACCCATAGTCTCACAGATAATCTTTACCTCAGGATCGTCCATAATCACATTGACATCATGTACCACTTTATTCTCATAAGGGTCACCGGGGAAATCCCTCAAATCAAGAATATACTTGATATTCAGCGCTTCTCCCGATTTCTTGTTGATCTCCGCTTTATTCTTTTCAATTACCTCAACCACACCGCTTCCCACTGTGCCGTATCCTAAAACCGCTACCTGAATCATTTTTCATTTTCCTCCTGTTTGCTTTATTCCTTAGCCAGTATTTTTACATTTCTGACCCCTTTGTGTTTCTCCATGGTCTCTAACATCTCGGAGACATTTCCCGTAGTGGGAAGCACCTGCATGCTTAAGCTTAAGGATGCCACCCCGTTAATGGGAATACTCTGGTGGATGGTCAGTATATTTGCCCCAAACTCTGCAATGATCTTAAGCACGTCAGACAATAGTCCCGGCTCGTCTTCCATCTGAAAAGTAAGGGTAATGGTGGTTCCCTGGGAATGCTCATGAAATTCAAAGATATCCTCTTTATATTTATAGAAGGAACTGCGGCTGATTCCCACCTGATCGGCTGCTTCATTAACAGTATGCACTTTTCCCGTGTCAAGAAGCTTCTTGGCTTCCACTACTTTAAGAAGCACCTCAGGCACCGCCTGCTCCTTTACTACATAATAACGATTTCCCATAAGCTACCTCATAAATACACAATCAACAATCATTTATTATGAAAAATCCCTCGCTTGCGTACATTTGTCTTTTTGAGTCTTTAACGCAAAGACACTTGTGCGCCACCGAGGGATATTCTACCACATCGCTTTTGTTTAGGCAAGGGCATTTTTCACAAAAATGCCATCACAACACCACTACCTTTTTGACAACATTATTCCGTGCAGCATTCTGCACTTCAACCGCAAAATTCCTGATATCCGCCTGCAAATAACATTCCAGCATCTGATCACCCTCATATTTTTCGAAAATCAGCTGATGCAATAATCTATCAATGAGTTTTTCCAAATGTTCTGCATCTGTTTCAAGAATCAGCTTGCCAAGTGTTGCATATTCTTTTTCGCCTGCCCTGTTTCCCAGTGGCTCTCCTATAAGCATATGCCCCAGAATATGTCTTATAATAATCTGACAGATATTGTAAAACTGCTTTCCGTAGTCCGGCTGGAACCGAAATAATATGTCACACACATATTCCTGCGGAAGTGCTCTCAAAAATTTCTGTTCATAAGAAATATATTCTACATATTTTGCAACGGCATTGATTCCTGTTTCATCCGTTATCGGACAGATTGTAGGATAATCCATGGTAATGATGGTCTCCCGGGGTGCAAATTTTGCGTCATAATACCGAAAAAATCCCGGTATGGCTTTCTCCACAGTTTCCCGGTAATTCTCATTTCCAAAAGCACAAAATTCCATGATCATCTCATGGTAAAGTTCCTGCGTCCGCTTTACCTTTTGGATCACAAGCTCATATCCGTACTCATAAGCCATCTTGGCTGTTAATCCTCCGCCGCCTGTGAGTTGTCTTCCTTCGCTGCCCTGATCGATACAATATAGGACAGCCTCCATCAAATGATTTGCCCTCTCATAGGATATAGAGGTACTCTCTTTTGAGGTGTATTGATCTGCAAGACCTGCAGCAATGGGGACTAATTCTTCCATCTCATATATCATTCTCCTTCACCTCATTTTCCTGACCGGACCATCTGTGCAAAATCACTTAAGAAGGTACCTTCCAGATACTCCGTATTCCCACAACATTTTTCTTCATACTGCTCTCTCATAAATTCCAGAAGTTCATCATCCGTAATCTCATCCAGCGTTTCATTTTTAAAGGTATAGAAGATCTCCTGCAGCCTTGCAATCGTCTCCGCATAATTTTCCTGGTCAATGTAAGCAGAGTCGCAGAACGCAAAGATAAGCTTCGGCAAAATCCCTTCCCCAAATTCCACTCTTTGCTGCTCCTTAAGCACGAGATTTCTGTTCTCTACAAGCAGCTTTGCTTCTTCCTGCGTAAGTGCCAGTCCAAACCTCTCTGTCTGACGGTTCATCTCCATCACCTTTTGAATTTGATTCTGTGCGGAAAATAACTTAATCCAATCCTTTTCTTCCATAATAACCCCCTCTTTTCCAGATTGTTGCATCATTATACTACGTGTCATGGAAGAACAGTAGTGAAAGGTAAAAATTTTTCGCAATAAATTTACTTATATACTGCGGAC
>CAMEIH010000102.1 GCA_945917985.1 uncultured Clostridium sp.
CCGGCGGGATGATGCCCCTCCCTTACAGGTGGCTTACTTCCATGATGGCAAGATACAACGGACAAAGTATACTGATTGACTGTGGAGAAGGAACGCAGATAGCGATGAAAGAAAAGGGCTGGAGTCCCAAACCCATCGATGTTATTTGTTTTACCCATTTTCACGCAGACCATATCAGCGGACTGCCCGGAATGCTTCTCACCATGGGAAATGCGGAAAGGACAGAGCCGCTTCTTTTGGTGGGGCCGAAAGGTCTTGCAAAGGTGGTGGCATCGCTTCGTATCATTGCACCGGAACTGCCTTTTGCAATCGACTGTCTTGAGCTTTCGGAGAGTGAACATATCATTCATTTTGACGGATTCAGAATAGAGGCATTTAAGGTGAACCATAATGTCCCCTGCTACGGCTACAGTATCGCTATTGACCGGATTGGTAAATTTCAGGTTGACAGAGCAGTCGCTTTGGGAATTGAAAAGAAATACTGGAATCGGCTGCAACGCGGAGAAACCATAGAAACAGAAAATATGACACTTGTGCCGGAAATGGTTCTGGGGGAAGCAAGAAAAGGACTTAAGGTAACCTACTGTACAGATACAAGGCCAACGGAAAGTATCGTCAGACATGCGGAAAACGCGGATCTGTTTATCTGTGAAGGGATGTATGGAGAGCCTGATAAGCTGGCGAAGGCAAGGGAAAACAAACATATGACCTTTTATGAGGCGGCGGAGCTGGCAAAGCGCGCTGAGGTACGCAGGTTATGGCTCACCCATTACAGTCCGTCCCTGAACAGACCGGATGAATTTTTGCCTGCAGTGAGAAAGATTTTCGGGGAAGCGGAAACCTGCAGAGACGGTAAGACCATAGAGCTTGTTTTTGATGAGTGATTTATAGTTTTTAGTAGGAAGAAAGGAGGGGGATCCTGTGGCAGACAGTAAGAAGAAAAAAGGACAAAATGCGAATGGAATAAAGGTTTTGATCATTGGACTTGTACTGATCTGTCTTGTTGCGGGATACTACTATTACCTCTCCAATAAAAGGCAGAAAGCAATGGAAGAAACTCCGGCAAAAGCCACTGCAGTGGAGGAGGCTCTTTCCTACAATTTTGAACGCAAATATCCGCCCACACCCAAGGAAGTGGTAAAACTTTACTGTCAGATGACTCAGTGCTTCTACAACGAAGAATATACGGAAGAAGAATTTGTTCAGCTAGCCCTGCAGGTCAGAAATCTCTATGATGATGAATTGATTGCAAGCAAGACGGAAAATCAGTACATAGAGGATCTGCGATGGGATGTTAACCAGTTCAGGGATCAGGAGATTGTGATTTCCAGCTATGCAACCAGTGCAAGCACGGATGTGGAAGAATATACGAAAGGTGGATTTAAGTGGGCGAAGCTGTACTGCTCTTTTACCTTGAGAAAGGGAACCTACGTGGATTCTACCAATGAAGTTTTTCTTCTTCGTAAGGATGATGCGGGGCACTGGAAGATTTATGGATTCAAACTGGCAGATGATGAAGAAACCAGGGCTTATCAATAATAGAAGAAAAAAGTGGAAGGGTATGGAATGATGGAAAAGGATATCTGTATACTGGCCATAGAGAGCTCCTGCGATGAAACGGCAGCTGCTGTTGTGAAGAACGGCAGGGAGGTTCTCTCCAATATTATTTATTCACAGATTGTGCTTCACACGGAATATGGCGGCGTGGTGCCGGAAATTGCTTCCAGAAAGCATATAGAGAAGATCAATCAGGTGATAGAACAGGCATTGTCGGAAGCTCATATGAAATTAGAAGAAATGGATGCAATTGCAGTAACTTACGGCCCCGGACTTGTAGGGGCTTTACTTGTGGGTGTCTCAGCAGCAAAAGCCATCAGCTTCGCCTCCGGCATTCCTCTTGTGGGCGTCCATCATATCGAAGGCCACATCAGTGCAAACTATATCGAGAACAAGGATCTTGAACCGCCGTTTATCTGCCTGGTGGTTTCAGGTGGCCATTCTCATCTCGTGGTGGTAAAGGATTACGGAGAATATGAGATTCTCGGAAGGACAAGGGATGATGCCGCGGGAGAAGCCTTTGACAAGGTGGCCAGAGCCATCGGTCTTGGATATCCAGGAGGACCTAAAATTGATAAGATTTCGAAGGAGGGGAATCCGGATGCGATTCACTTTCCTCGTGCCAAGGTGGCGGAAGCAGAATATGATTTCAGCTTCAGCGGTTTAAAATCGGCAGTCTTAAATTATCTGAATTCCTGTCAGATGAAAGGAGAAGAGGTAAACCGGGCGGATGTGGCAGCTTCCTTCCAGAAGGCAGTGATCGATGTGTTGGTGGCGCATTCCATGGATGCGGTGAAGAGATACGGCTTCAATAAATTTGCCATAGCAGGGGGAGTGGCTTCCAATTCTTCTCTCCGGGCAGCTTTTGAGGAGGCTTGTGCAAAAAACAAAATTCAGTTTTATCATCCTTCTCCGATTTTTTGTACGGACAATGCGGCTATGATTGGAGCTGCGGGATATTATGAATTTGTCAAAGGGGTACGCAGCGGTTATGATCTGAACGCGGTACCTAATTTAAAACTGGGGGAAAGATAAGTTTTTTCGTTGCGAAAGGGACGGGTGTCATATGGAAAAAGAAAAATGCCGTTGCGGTGCTGTGGTGCTTGCCGCAGGAAGCGGGAAGAGAATGCACAGCGATATTAAAAAACAGTTTCTGCTGATTCAGGACAAGCCCGTAATTTATTATTCACTTCAGGCTTTTCAACAAAGCTTTATCGATGAGATCGTGTTGGTGGTTTCGGAAGAGGACAGGGATTACTGCAAAAAAAATATTGTGGATCAATATGGTTTTTCCAAAGTGAAGTATATTGAGGCAGGAGGCAAAGAGAGATACCATTCCGTGGCAGCAGGCCTTGCGTGCCTGACAGACTGCGATTACATTTTTATTCATGACGGGGCAAGACCCATGATCACGGAGGAAATTTTGGAACGCGCATATGAGTGTGCAAAAGAGAATGATGCCTGTGTGGTGGGAATGCCTGTAAAGGATACCATTAAGATTGCAGACAAAAACGGCTTTATTCATCAGACGCCTGACAGAAATCTGGTCTGGATGATCCAGACTCCTCAGGTATTTGAATCGACCCTTATTAAGGAAGCGTACAGCCGGCTCCTTGCTCAGGAAGAAGATCTGAATGAGCAGGGAATTCATATTACGGATGATGCCATGGTTGTGGAAACACTGATGAAACATCCCGTAAAATTAGTTGAGGGTTCCTATGATAATATTAAGATTACTACTCCGGAGGATTTACTGATCGCCGAAAATTTCAAAAGCAAAATTTACGAATAAAATTCCGGAGAAATTAATTCCTTATCGGAATTGACCAGACTCTTTTGAGTTTTGATGTGCAGGCAGGGTATATGAAGTGGGAATGCCTGAAAATACCCTCGTTAGAAGTTTGCGAGTAGCAATTTAAGCTGTGAAATGGTTCGTGGAGGGTATGAGCGCCGGAAAAGAGCTTGAAAATACCCTCGTTAGAAATTTGCGAGTAGCAATTTAAGTCATGAAACGGTGAGCGGAGGGTATGGGAAAAAGAAAAAAGCTTGCTGTACCCTCACATAATGTTATGATGCGTTTGGAGAGAGGGTGTATGTAGAGCACGGAGTCTATGATATCCTTGGTGAATATTCGTGGCGATATGATAAATGCTTGAGTAGCTTGTACAGCTGAAAAATGAGGGTAATTGAAGTTAAGAAAAATTTTCCTGATTGCAAGAGGCATAGTCAATGAGTGCGTTTGCATGTGAGCAAGCGCTCAGTCAGCTAATCCGGTGTATTTGTGCACTGCTCGACAAAGAATAATTTGCCGAAAATATTTGTATAAAAAGAGGAAGCCCCGTGTAAAAATGAGGCAAAAAAATTGTAAAAAAATTTGTTGAAAAAATTGTTGACATTATATTCTGTATTTGCTAGAATAATCCTTGCGCTGATTCAGAGCGTGCGACATGGAGAGGTATCGAAGTGGTCATAACGAGGCGGTCTTGAAAACCGTTTGTCCGCAAGGGCGCGTGGGTTCGAATCCCACCCTCTCCGCTGGAGATACCTTCTCCGCGAACATTTCATATTGTTCATCAAAAGTCAGCTTTGTTTGGAGAAGTACCCAAGAGGCTGAAGGGGCTCCCCTGGAAAGGGAGTAGGTCGTTAATAGCGGCGCGAGGGTTCAAATCCCTCCTTCTCCGTTGGTAGTCTTCAAAAGATTGCCTGACGAAAACTTCGATAAGATCGAAGCAAGCACCTTGACAAATAAACAGCAATGCAACCCTGAAAATTCTAAATGAGTAAGTCCGA
>CAMEIH010000103.1 GCA_945917985.1 uncultured Clostridium sp.
GGCGCGCATCGACGTGATCTCCAACGCCATGGAGCTGCGCGGCTTCGGCAAAAATAAAAAGCGAACCTGGTACATGGGCCGGAAATTCCGTACGGCGGATATCCTGTGTATGGCCTTCTGCGCCTGCTTTACCTTGGAGTTCATAAATACGGTACAGCGTGTTCCCAGGTCAATGGGATGTTCAGCAAAGAGAGCAGTATGGGCAAAATCCTCCACACTGTAGTTTAAGGATTTTGCAAAGGTTTCGATAAAGGAGCCACAGCCTGATGAGCATGCCTCGTTGAGCTGTACGCTGTCGACAGTCTGATTTTTGATCTTGATACACTTCATATCCTGTCCGCCGATATCCAGAATGCAGTCCACATCCGGGTTAAAGAAGGCGGCAGCGTAGTAGTGAGCAACTGTTTCCACCTCACCGTCGTCAAGCAGAAAAGCAGCCTTTAACAGCGCTTCCCCGTAACCGGTGGAACAGGAGCGGACGATTCTGGCACCTTCCGGGAGCAGACTGTAGATTTCCTTGATGGAGCGGATCGCTGTTTTTAATGGACTTCCGTCATTGCTGCTGTAGAAGGAGTAAAGAAGAGAACCGTCCTCGGAAACCAGGGCAATCTTGGTGGTCGTGCTTCCGGCATCGATGCCAAGATAACAGTTGCCTTTATAGGTAGCAAGATCTGCGGTGGCAATGTGATGTCTGGAATGTCTCACCTTGAATTCTTCATATTCTGTTTCGGAAGCAAAAAGAGGCTCCATACGTTCCACTTCAAATTCCATCTTGATATCGGAAGAGAGCTTGCCCACCATTTCTTCCATGGTATAAAAAATCTCTTCCTTGGCGTTCAGTGCGGAACCGATGGCTGCAAACAGATGGGAGTTGTCAAGCTCAATGGTATGCTCCTCATCCAGCTTAAGTGTTCTGATAAAGGCAACTTTAAGCTCTGACAAAAAGTGTAAGGGACCGCCTAAGAAGGCAACATGTCCGCGGATCGGTTTTCCGCAGGCAAGGCCACTGATGGTCTGATTCACAACTGCCTGAAAAATAGAGGCAGAAAGATCCTCCTTGGTGGCACCCTCATTGATCAGGGGCTGAATATCGGATTTTGCGAAAACACCGCATCTGGCGGCAATCGTATAGAGAGAATGGTAATCCTTTGCGTATTCGTTTAAGCCTGCCGCATCTGTCTGGAGAAGAGAGGCCATCTGATCGATAAAGGAGCCTGTACCGCCGGCGCAGATACCGTTCATACGCTGCTCCACATTACCACCCTCAAAATAGATGATCTTTGCGTCCTCACCGCCAAGCTCGATAGCCACATCTGTCTTGGGAGCCAGCTCCTTTAAGGAGGTGGCAACCGCAATAACCTCCTGAACAAAGGGAACGCCCAGATGATTGGCAAGGGTGAGACCGCCGCTTCCTGTAATCATGGGATGCAGTGTGATATTTCCCAATTTTTTGTAGGCATCCTCAAGCAAAGAGGAAAGGGTTTCCCTGATATTGGCGTAGTGACGTTTGTAGTCGGAAAAGAGAATATGATGTGCATCATCCAGAATGGCAATTTTTACCGTAGTGGAACCGATGTCAATTCCCAGTGTATAATGCTTGTTATCCATGAAATAACCGCCTTTCTTTTTGTTGCGCTGTAAAGAGTTCTTTCTTATTAATAATGATGTCGTGTTAAACCGACATATTTAGTTATTATACGACACTCATATGCAAATTGCAACGCACGAAAATAAACATTCTGTTAAGAAAAAATAGTGTGTTTCTTAAATTTTTTTTGGCAAGTTTACAATTTATTACAGGAATGGTAGAATCATAATATTGAAATGGAGGAAGCTTTCTATGAAACCTATGAGCAATTTTGAAAAAAAATTCGGTAAATACGCCATTAAAAATATATCATTGGTGCTGATCCTGTTTTACGCATGCGGATATCTGATCAATTGGATCAATCCCGTCATGTTTAATTACCTGACCTTAAATCCCTATGCAATCCTTTTTAAGGGGCAGGTTTGGAGACTGATCACATGGCTGATCATTCCACCGGAAAATTTCAGCTTTTTTACCCTGATCATGCTTTATTTTTATTATTCCATCGGAACCACGCTGGAACGGACCTGGGGAACCTACAGGTATAACCTTTATCTTTTCCTGGGTATTATTTTTACGGCTGTGGGTGCGTTTGCCATGATGGGCTTTGTCTATCTTTTCCAGAGAGACATTCTGTTTGCCATGGGAGCGGAAAACTATTTTGCGGTTTTGTCAACCATGTTCAGTACTTATTATGTGAACATGTCCATATTCCTGGCATTTGCGGCGACGTTCCCGGATATGCAGGTGCTTTTATTCTTCTTTATTCCTATCAAGGTAAAAATTCTGGGAATCATTTATGGAGTTCTGCTGGTTTATGATTTTATTGCAGGTGTCGGCAACAAATATTTAAATGCAGCCAACCGTTTTGTGATCGGCGCTTCACTGCTGAATTTTATCGTATTTTTCTTTACCAGCCGGAATATGATCCATATGTCGCCTAAGCAGGTAAAGAGAAGACAGGAATTCAAGAGAGAAGTGAAGCAGTCTGCAAAGATTACGAGACACAAATGTGCTATCTGTGGCAGAACAGAGGAAACCAATCCGGAACTGGAATTCCGTTTCTGCTCCAAGTGTGACGGAAATTACGAGTATTGTCAGGATCATCTGTTTACTCATGCACATGTAAAATATCAGGGAGATCATAAATAAATGGAAGCAAGTCAGGAAGTATTATTTGCAAAAACCTTAGAGCAGGTAAGGAAACAGGCAAAAGAGCAGGGAAACTGCATTGAAAGGGAGCAGGTGGAGCAGGCGTTTGCCTCGCTTTCTCTTTCAAAGGAGCAGCTTGATCTTGTCTTTGATTATCTGGAAAAGCATAAGATCGGTATCGGAGAGCCGGTGGATCCGGATGAATATCTTTCGGAAGAAGAAGTAAATTATCTGGAAGAATACAAAAAAGAGCTTGCCCTTCTTGAAAAGGTAAGTGAAGGAGAGAAGGAAGCCATTACGTTATCTGCCATGGCGGGCGAAGCACAGGCGCAGAAGAAGCTGATTAATATCTATCTTCCCCAGGTAGTGGAAATCGCAAAGCTTTATTCCGGGCAGGGTGTTTTCCTGGAGGACCTGATCGGGGAAGGCAATGTGGCGCTTACCATAGGTGTAACCATGCTTGGATGTCTGGAGCATGCAAAGGAAGCCGAGGGCATGCTGGGCAAGATGATCATGGATGCCATGGAAGATTATATCAATGAAAATATGGCAGAGGAAGACAAGGACAAGAAGGTTCTAAGTAAAGTAAAAAAGGTTGCAAGGAAGGCAAAAGAGCTTTCTGAGGAGCTTAGAAGAAAAGTGACGGTGGAAGAGCTATCTGCAGAGACGGGAATGTCGGAAAACGCCATCAGAGAGGCAATGCAGCTCAGCGGTTATACAATTGAAGAAATTGAAAATCCCTCCTGATATTTCAGGATGTATTCGGAGAAAAAAGATGTCAGAAGAAAAGACAGCACAATTGCAGGATAACGATTTTAAATATGTGATGATGGATACGGGAAATATTTATCTGGGAGCCCGCTTTACCTTTGGTGAGCTTTTGGAACAGGAGATGGTTCCGTTTAAATTAAAAACCATCATCAGACGGTATTTTCTTCCGGAAACAACGGAGGATACCTCTCTGGAAAGCCAGTTCTATTATCTGGAAAAAGGAACGGTTCTCTTCGATACCTTTAAACAGCTTCGTATCAAGGTGAAGGTAAATGTGCTGGAGGATAAAAAGTCATTTTTTGGAAAAACGACCTGTAAATACGAAGAGAAGATACTGACACTGAATGAACTGACAGACTGTAATCTTGCCAGAAAGAAGGCATCAGGAATGATCATTCGTGAAATTATCATCTCCAAACTCGGCCTCATGACTTTCAGTGTATGATTTTTGTATTTTTTGAAATTAGGTTGAATGAAAAGTTAAATTCCTCTTGTAAAAGTAAATTCAGTACTGAAGATT
>CAMEIH010000104.1 GCA_945917985.1 uncultured Clostridium sp.
TAATGAGCGTGACGGTCTTGCTCTTGGTATCTGCAACGGTTTCCAGGCGCTGATCAAACTGGGCCTTGTTCCTTACGGAGAAATCTGCGGACAGAAATCGGATTCACCGACACTGACTTATAATACCATCGGACGGCATATCTCCAAAATGGTCTACACAAAAGTAGTAAGCAACAAATCCCCATGGCTGCAGGGCGCAGAACCTGGCGGTGTTTACTGTAATCCGGCATCCCACGGAGAGGGACGTTTTGTGGCAAATGCCCAGTGGATCGCAAAACTCTGGGCGAACGGACAGATTGCGACTCAGTATGTAACTGCAGACGGAGAACTGGACGTCAATAATGAAGAATGGAACGTAAACGGTTCCCATATGGCAATCGAGGGTATCACCAGCCCGGATGGAAGAGTCCTTGGAAAGATGGCTCACAGCGAGCGCCGTGATAATGGTGTTGCTGTAAACATCTATGGCCAGCAGGATATTAAGATCTTTGAGTCCGGTGTGGCATATTTTAAATAAGTTAAATAAATGTGAAGCAGCAGGGAAGCAAATTCTTTCTGAACTGAGACAGAAGGGCGGAATCACATATATTTTCCGCCCCTCTGTATTTTAGTGCCGGTTTAAAAAAGGGATCAGTACTTATTGTGTAACAATGAACGGATTGGACAGCAACTTAATTGTGTCAGTTTTTTTAAAAAAATAAAAAAATATGTTGACAAGCTGTGTTTGTTAATAGTATAATAGCAAAGCGAGTTGAAGAGAGAGACAGGAAATTCCTGCTAACTTTTATTTCAAAAGCAATATGGGGTCTTAGCTCAGCTGGGAGAGCATCTGCCTTACAAGCAGAGGGTCATAGGTTCGAGCCCTATAGGCCCCATACCATCAAAAGAATACGGCGAGATAGCTCAGTTGGCTAGAGCACACGGTTCATACCCGTGGTGTCGAGGGTTCAAATCCCCCTCTCGCTACTTGCGGACATTTGTTTCGCGTAAATATGGGGTCTTAGCTCAGCTGGGAGAGCATCTGCCTTACAAGCAGAGGGTCATAGGTTCGAGCCCTATAGGCCCCATACCATCAAAAGAATACGGCGAGATAGCTCAGTTGGCTAGAGCACACGGTTCATACCCGTGGTGTCGAGGGTTCAAATCCCCCTCTCGCTACTTAAAATTCGTAAAGCATCTGCCTTACGAATTTTTTTCTTTTATTCACATATTCATTTTATTAAAAAAATATAAAGCTCTTCAATCCATTGACTTTTTTTTCTGTTTTTTTTATAGTAATAAGGATAAAGAAAACCAGTTTTCCTGAAAGGAGGCCCGGTCTTTGGATAAGAAAATGCTTTTTGTTTTTAATCCCAAAGCAGGAAAAGGAAAGATTAAAGCACACCTTCTGGATGTTGTGGATGTATTTAACAAGAGTGATTACGAGGTGATCATTTACTCCAGCCAGAAACCACGTGATGCCTACGAGAAGGCGAAAGAATATGCGAATCAGGTGGATCTCATCGTCTGCAGCGGTGGAGATGGCACACTGGATGAGGTGGTAACAGGAATCATGGAAATGAACAGTTCAGTTCCTGTGGGATATATCCCTGCCGGAAGTACCAATGATTTTGCCAATAGTCTGTTTATGCCGAAAGATATGGTGGAAGTTGCTTCCATGATCATGGAAGAAGAAATGTATCACTGCGATATCGGCAGATTTGGCAGACAGACTTTTACTTACATTGCAGCATTTGGACTGTTTACCGATGTCTCTTATGAGACAGATCAGGATCTGAAGAATATTCTTGGACATGTGGCATATCTGCTGGAAGGAATGAAGCGCCTGTTTGAGATCAAATCCTACCATATGAAGGTTGAGTCAGATGAGATCAAAGGAAATGTGGTGGAAGATGATTTCATTTTCGGAATGGTAACCAATTCCCGTTCCGTGGGCGGATTTAAGAATCTGACAGGCAAGAATGTGGATATGAATGACGGCCTGTTTGAGGTAACTCTGATTACCAGACCCAGGAATCCTCTGGAGCTGCAGGAAATCTTGACTGCTCTTATCAAGGAAGAAGATGATTCGGATCTGATCTATTCTTTCAAGTCAAAGAAGATTACATTTGAAGCCGATGAGGAAGTGCCATGGACTCTGGACGGAGAATTTGGCGGGAATCATCAGACCATTGAGATTGAAAACCGGCATGAAGCTTTGAATCTCTATCTTAAGAGTACAAAATAGTAACTGCCCGGGATTGTGTAGTAAACGGATATATTCGCTGTCCGGGATTTTTACAGTAATAATCAGGGAAAAGGAGAACAAGAATGGGAGATTATATCAATGTGGTAGAAACTTTTGGATGCGATGTCTTTAATGACTCCGTCATGCAGGCACGCCTCCCCAAAAAAGTCTACAAAGAATTGAAGAAGACCATTGAAGAGGGCAAGGAACTTTCCATGGAAGTGGCGGATGTGGTTGCTCATGAGATGAAAGAATGGGCGATTGAGAAAGGTGCTACGCATTACAGTCACTGGTTTCAGCCGCTTACAGGAGTAACTGCGGAAAAACACGATGCGTTTATTACTGCCCCCATGGACAATGGCAAGGTATTGATGAGCTTTTCCGGTAAAGAACTGATCAAAGGAGAACCGGATGCCTCTTCTTTCCCATCAGGCGGTCTCCGCGCTACATTTGAAGCCCGCGGGTATACAACCTGGGACTGTACATCTCCTGCATTTGTGCGTCATGATGCAGCAGGCGGAACACTTTGTATTCCAACTGCATTCTGCTCTTACACAGGGGAAGCGCTGGATCAGAAAACACCGCTGCTCCGGTCCATGGAAGCAATCAATACACAGTCGCTTCGTCTTCTTCGTCTTTTTGGAAATACCACGTCCAAAAAGGTGACTCCGTCTGTCGGTGCAGAACAGGAATACTTTCTGATCGATAAGGAGAAGTGGCTTCAGCGCAAAGACCTGATCTACACAGGAAGAACACTTTTTGGTGCAATGCCTCCTAAGGGACAGGAGATGGATGACCATTACCTGGGAACGATCCGCCAGAGAGTTTCCGCATACATGAAAGAAGTCAATGAGGAGTGCTGGAAGCTTGGCGTGGCTGCCAAGACACAGCATAATGAAGTAGCCCCTGCACAGCATGAGCTGGCACCGATTTATGCACCGGTGAATATCGCTGCTGACCACAACCAGATCATGATGCGTATCCTCAAAAAAGTAGCAAGCCGTCACGGAATGCGCTGCCTGCTTCATGAGAAGCCATTTGCAGGTGTGAATGGTTCCGGTAAGCATAATAACTGGTCTCTGACCACAGATGACGGGATCAATCTGCTGGATCCGGGCAAGACTCCACATGAAAATATCCAGTTCCTTCTGGTTTTGACCTGTATCCTTAAAGCTGTGGATACACATGCGGATCTTCTGCGGGAATCTGCCGCAGATGTGGGAAATGATCAGCGCCTCGGAGGAAATGAAGCACCTCCTGCAGTTATCTCTGTATTTCTTGGAGAACAGCTGGAGGATGTTCTGGAGCAGCTGATCAGTACTGGTACAGCTACCCACAGTAAGAAGGGAAGCAAGCTTGACACCGGTGTTAAAACACTTCCTGATTTTATGAAAGATGCCACAGACCGCAACAGAACATCACCATTTGCGTTTACAGGCAATAAATTTGAATTTCGTATGGTAGGTTCCAGGGATTCTATCTCTGCCTGCAATGTAGTGCTGAATACGATCGCCGCAGAAGCGTTCAAAGAAGCCTGTGACCGTCTGGAAGCTGCCCCGGATTTTGATATGGCTGTGCATGACCTGATCAAGGAATATGCAACGGATCATCAGAGAATCGTATTTAACGGCAACGGTTATGCACCGGAATGGGAAAAAGAAGCGAAGCGCCGGGGACTTCCGATCCTTCCGTCTATGGTGGATGCGATCCCGGCGCTTACGACAGAGAAGTCTGTGAAGCTTTTTGAATCTTTTGG
>CAMEIH010000105.1 GCA_945917985.1 uncultured Clostridium sp.
AAATTGTTTACAGATCTGGATAAACTGGTGGAGGGAGATACATTTATCATCCAGACGCTGGATGCCACTTTGACGTATGAAGTGGATCAGATCCGGATTGTGGAGCCGACGGATCTGTCGGATTTACAGATTGAGGAAGGCAAAGATTTCTGTACGCTTGTGACCTGTACGCCGTATGGGATTAATACACATCGGCTTCTGGTACGCGGGCATCGGATTGCAAATGATGAGAAAGCGACAGAAATTCGTGTAAGTGCGGATGCTACACAGGTGGATCCTATTCAGACGGCACCGTTTCTGGCAGCACCTATGCTGTTGGCATTACTCATTCTGCTGTTTTGCGGAAGTAGAAAACGATGAGGTTTAATCATTCAGTAGTACTCTCTTCCCGTTTTCCGACATAGTACAACGAATATTAAATTGTTAATAGTTTAAACAGTTGCTGCTTCATCGATAGACGATCGGATCATCATATCCGTAATACGACTTGCGTAGTTAAGGCTTAGAATATATTTTACCTGTTTCACCCAATAGAAAAACCAGCCCACTGTGTGTGACTATCATTTTCACTCATGAAATACATTATCTTTGGTCATTTTGTGTATTGATTTTTTTGCCCTTTGTGCATATAATGTTGGCAACAGGACTCCCCGCACCTCTCAACGATGTGCCCCAGGGGAGACATTTTTTTATACGGAGATATTTTATGAGCGAAGTAAAACCACACCTTTCTTATGAAGGACAAATTAATAAGCTGCGTGAAAAAGGATGCATAATAGCTGATGACTCTTTTTGTGAAAGCATTTTAGTCAACATCGGCTATTACCGTCTGTCTGCCTACTTCCTTCCATTTAAAAATAAAGACGGGAAATATGTGGACAACCTTTCTTTCGAAAAAGTATATCGTATTTACGAATTTGACAGAAAACTGCGCAACCTGCTCTTTTCTGCAATCGAAGTAATAGAAGTAAGCCTGCGCACAAGACTCGCGCATTTTCACTCAGAAAAATATGGCCCTCTTGGGTATCTGGATGCAGCCACTTTCAACCAAAAGCATGATGCTGAAAAATTCAAACAGAACATTGATCGTGAAATCGAGAATAACAAAAAGGTTCTGTTTGTAAAGCACCATATAGATAATTATGACAACCAGTTTCCGTTATGGGTTATCTCTGAACTTTTTACTTTTGGCACACTCTCTTACTTTTACAATGATTTAACAACATCGGATAAGAAAGCGTTTGCACGAAATCACTATAAGGACATGATTAGTTGGATGCGTTGCTGCACGGACCTTAGAAATATATGTGCGCACTATGGCAGACTCTATTTCAGAATATTCACAGCGATGCCTTCCGGTTTTGAGATATCCGAAGCAGCCAAGAGAAGGCTTTGGGGTGCAATACTCTCTGTGAAAGCGTTATATCCATCTTCGGAAAAATGGAACAATGAATTCATGCCAAGGATTGAGGCACTGTTTGAAGAGTACAAAGAAGACATAAATCTATATCATCTGGCGTTTCCCAGAAACTGGGCAGAACTGCTAAAAAAATAACACAAAGAGGAACTCTGCATATATGGAGTTCCTTTTTTGATACAAAGAAAAACCAGTCCGCTGTATGATGCAGACTGGCGTTTTATTCATCCGTATTTTGTTATTTCTCAATCCCGTCCCGGTACACCACCCAGATATCTTCCTCGCTGTGGACAACCATATGGTCTACCATGTTGATCCACAGTTGCTCGTCAAACTCTGTAACCGGGGCATTCAGTTCCTCAGTTAATAAGCTCAGGGGTTCGAAACTCCAGATAAACGAAGTGTAAAAAAATCATAAAGAAAAGGAGCTGGCTTCTTTTGTAACCAGCTCCTTCCTATTATGTCAAGCCCTAAATCATTGATTTTTCAGGCTTTTCTTTAAATATTTACCTCATAAAACAGAGCTAAAAGTGTATGACAGTCATTGTATCTTGTACTGAACAGCCAAAAGAGGGTGCAGTTTATAAAGCGTCCCATTGTTCTGCTTTATAAAGGCTATAAATCCTCTGTTAACTATGATGGTGAACCTTCCGTGCCTAATGGTATCGTGTACCAACTTCCTTCGTCCCACCTGCTCATACACTGAGTGCTTGCTAAGCTTTCGAACAGGGTCATGCCCTACGGAGAGAACTACTGCAAGCTACAGCTCTTGTTTGTATTTTGATTTTACTGACCTGGCTACTCCACAGGGTTCGGATATTCCGTGGACGCTTACCCTGCCTCGTTTTGCTGGTCATCGTGATGATGCAGTACCTGTAATGCTCCATCGTTATCGGGTTTCCTTCCAGAACCCTGCCCGATTTCGGAATCATCCGGACCCCGGCAGGGCTCTGGAATAAATAATGCTGCAAAAATATCTTACGCTGCAGTCACTTCCTTCTTCTCTGGCCGTCTGATGTCCATCAGCATCTTCTTCGGATCATAGACCGTTCCTTTCTTCAGAATCGTGTAGATGATCCTCAGGAGCTTGCAGGCTATCACAATCAATGACTGCATCTTTTTCAGCGGATTATCGGCTCGTGTCGTATAGTACATATGGAGTTCTTTGAATTCCTCCGCATGGGCCACTGCTGACTTTGCCGCCTGAAATAACCAATATCTGAGTCGTTTGCGTCCCCTGTGACTGATCTTGGTTTCTCCCTTATGCTTCCCTGAGCTGTATGCTACAAGGCTTAATCCGCTTAATTTTTGTATTTCCTTAACATCATCAAACCTCGAAATGTCTCCCATCTCTGCAAGGATTCCAGAAAGTGTGTTTTCTCCGATCCCTGATATCTCCAGAATGTTACCGGCATGCGGTATTTCCTGACATTTCTGATTGATCTGCTCCTCTATAACAGCAAGTTCAGCATCCAGCTCCATGATCTTCTGGACAAACCACTGTACAGCTGTCTTGCCTGCAGCGGCTCCATCCTTGATCCCTACACTTGTTTTCGCATACCGTAAGATTTCTCCGGCTCTGCTATAACCGCGTCCTCTAAGCTTAGCGTTATGCCAGATTTGTCTTATTCCATCTTCACCAAGTGCTGTCAGATCTTCCGGAAATGGTGCCTGTTTCAGCAGTTCCAGGCTAAATGTACCATCGACTTTTCCCAACGCATCCTTATACTCCGGGAAATATATCTTCATCTCCCTGTGCATCCGGTTGATTGACCGAATTCTGTCCTCATTCAGCTGATCTCTGAACATGGATAACCTGCGAAGCTCCGCATAGAGTTTTTCCGGAAGGTAAGGCATACCGAAGTTGCCATCCTTGACAAGGTTTGCTATAAGTTTCGGATCCTTCGTATCATCCTTCAGCTGACTGTTATCTTCCACTTCCTTTGTCTGCTTTACAGCATAAGGATTCACCTGAACAACGCTGATTCCATTTGAAATCATCCATGTCGCAAGGCAGAACCAGTAGTGACCGGTCGGCTCTAAGCCAAGAACTATCTGATTCTTGTTATTCTCAGCAGCTATTGTTACTGCCCATTCCTTTGCACTCTGGAATCCCTCAGAATCATTGCTGAATGGAAATGCGGATTTACTGAGTTCTCTGCCTCTGGTATCAATAGCTCTCAGATAATGTGTTTCACTGCCTACATCGCATCCTAAGATAAGCATGTCATCACTGATAAAGGAGA
>CAMEIH010000106.1 GCA_945917985.1 uncultured Clostridium sp.
TAATAAGCCCTTATAGGGCGTGAGCAAACCACCGGCTAAGCCGGTGGTTCTGATTGTAACCGGCTGACCCGCATAGGGTGTCAGTGTTTGGTTTACACTATCAGTAAGGACAGGAGGAAAAAGAAAAAATGAATTTATATGATATTATAGGTCCGGTCATGGTGGGACCCTCAAGCTCCCACACGGCGGGAGCAGTGAGAATCGGTTATATTTCCGGAAAGCTTCTGAATGAACCGGTGAAGTCGGCAAAGATACTCCTGTACGGTTCTTTCCTGGCAACAGGAACGGGACATGGTACCAGAAAGGCATTGGTTGCGGGCCTTCTCGGTATGAAGCCGGACGACACGAGAATACCTGACAGTCTCACGATTGCCAAGGAGCAGGGGATAGACATCACCTTCGGGGAAGCACAGATGAAGGAGGCACATCCCAACTCAGTAGAACTCATCCTTCAGGGAGCGTCAGGAAAAACGCTGGAGATCGTGGGAGAATCCCTCGGGGGATCCCGCATCAACATTGCAAGAATAGACGGCATTGCCACCAACTTTTCAGGGGATTACCCAACCCTTGTGGTCCACAATCTGGATCAGCCGGGCCATGTGACGGAGGTGACCTCCATGCTTGCCCATAAGTCGGTGAATATCGCCACCATGCAGCTCTACCGCAACAGTCGGGGCGGAGAAGCGGTGATGGTGCTTGAGTGTGACCAGGAGATTCCGAGAGATTCCATCAAGTGGCTGGAACACCTGGAGGGAATCCAGAAAGTCACATACTTAAGCCTTTTATAAATGAAAGGAGTCAGATGAGATGGAAATGTTATATCATTCAATCAGCGACATTGTAAATCTTTCGGAAAAATTTAAGATACCCATGTGGCAGGTGATCATGAAAAAGGATATGGAGGAGCGGCAGGTCACAGAGAAGGAGACTTTCGGGACCATGCGGCATATGTATCTGGCCATGAAGCAGGCAGATCAGGAGTATGACAAGGATCTGGTCTCGGCAAGTAAGCTGGCAGGAGGAGACGGTGAAAAAATTCATGCCTTCAACCTTACAGGGAAAAACCTGATGGGAGATTACGCCTCCCTTGTGATGGAAAAGGCGATCAAGATGGGAGAATCCAATGCCTGTATGAAGCGGATCGTGGCGGCTCCCACAGCCGGTTCCTGCGGTGTTATACCGGCAGTCTTTCTCTCTTATCAGGAATTATTCGGTGTGGCGGAGGATAAGATGGTAGAGGCACTTTTCCTGTGCGCCGGCATCGGCGAAGTGATTGCGGAAAATGCCAGTATTGCAGGAGCATCCGGAGGCTGTCAGGCGGAGATCGGCTCAGCAAGTGCCATGGCGGCAGCGGGCCTTGCCTATCTCCGGGGTGGCGACAATGACATGATTGTGAATGCCATGACCTTTGCCCTCAAAAATATGCTGGGGCTTACCTGTGATCCTGTCTGCGGACT
Source organism: uncultured Clostridium sp. (assembly GCA_945917985.1). Taxonomy (GTDB): domain Bacteria; phylum Bacillota; class Clostridia; order Lachnospirales; family Lachnospiraceae; genus Suilimivivens. Next base: position 1,458 of record CAMEIH010000106.1, read on the forward strand.
TGTAGAGGTACCCTGCATCAAAAGAAACTCCGCAGGGGCAGTCAATGCAGTGGCGAGTGCCCAGCTTTCCCTTGCAGGAATAAAGAGCGCTATCCCTGCTGACGAGGTGATAGACAGCATGCGCAGAATAGGAAATGATATGCCAAAATGCCTGAAAGAAACAGGGGAAGGCGGGCTTGCAGTGACACAGACGGCACAAAGGCTTCGTTCTTATCAGGGGTCATCTGAGGAGAAATAAACTACTACTTTTTAAGTATTACCCGTGTCGAGAATTAGTATTTCACAGAACAAAATACTATTATTAATGATAATTGACAATGAAAATGAACGATATTATAATAACTTTCAAAACAGACGGAGAAAAGATATGTGTGAGGAACCGGAGAGAAAACAAAATGCTCACTATGAAACGCTTGACATTACAGTAAAAGGCGATCACATTTACGGTGAAATTTATTTGCCGGACAGTGGAGAAAAAGAAATTCATCCGTGTGTATGTTTGTTCCACGGATTTCCGGGTATCACCAGCAATGATGACATTGCACAGGCATTGATGAGAAGAGGATTTGTAGTCTTAAGACCCTATTACCGGGGTGCCTGGGGAAGTGAAGGAATTTATTCCTTTACAAACGCCATCGAGGATGCGATAGCAGTTGCTGAGTATGCCTACGGAACAGAAGGCGAATGCCTGGGAATTGACCGGGAACATATCTATCTGGCAGGTCACAGCATGGGAGGACAGACGGTTTTAAATGCCGCAAGAAAGCTTCCGTTTATTAAAGGAATTGTAGCAATGGCATCCTTTAACATGGCTTATCTGTTTCGGGCAAAGGAGGAAGAATTTTTTAAAAATTCTATCCTGCCCATGGGATACATGCTCCATACAGGTTCCCCGGAGGAACTGTTCTTAAATGCCAGAGAGCATTACAGGGAGACAGACCTTAATACGGCATTTGAGGATCTGAAGGACAGAAATCTTCTTTTTATAGAAGGAGAGTTTGATGATGTGGCTCCGGCGAAGGAATGTGTATACCCCTTGTGGAATCAATTGAAAGCATATCATTCAGATACCATAAAGCAGCTGATTACGCTGCAGGCATCTCATGATTTTGCGGAATGCAGAATAGAACTTGGTCAGATAATCGGTGACTGGCTTCAAAAGGAGGAATTGCAGTGAAGAATTTTGTAATAGCAATAACAAGAACCTGTGGAAGCGGAGGAACTACCATAGCAAAAATGCTGGCAGAGGATTATCAGATTGATATGTATGACAGAAAGCTCCTTCGACTGGCATCGGAAGACAGCGGTATCAATGAAAAGCTCTTTGCGGCAGCAGATGAGACAACAAGGAAAAAACCGCTGTTCAAGGCCTTTAAAAAGGTATATAACGGAGAACTGATTCCGCCGGAAAGCAATGACTTTACATCCAATGACAACCTGTTTAATTATCAGGCAAAGGTTCTCAAGGAACTGACCAACAGAGAATCTTTTGTTGTAGTAGGAAGGGCAGCGGATTATGTGCTCAGGGATTATCCCTATCTGGTGAGGGTTTTCATCCATGCGCCCTATGAAAAATGCGTGGCCCATGAGATGGACTGGATGAGCATCTCCAGAAAGCAGGCAGAAGCGGAAATCGCCAGAATGGATGCCTACAGAAGTGCATATTATAAATATCATACCGGAAAAGAGTGGGAGGATGTCAAGAATTACGACTTATCTCTCGATACCGGAATCTTTACATATGAGCAGTGCGCAGAAATCATAAAGAAGTTTGTTGATTTCAAGCTTAGCTGCTAAACGGAAAAATAAATAGCATTGATAAGAGAACTTCGCAGGTGAAGAAAACCCGCGAAGTTTTTTTATAGATCAAATTTGATAGTGTCAAATGACCTATGAAAAACTGAGACGAAGAAAAAAGGCTCAGATGAA
>CAMEIH010000107.1 GCA_945917985.1 uncultured Clostridium sp.
ATACGAGATTCAAGTGTGACTGGAGTTCAGACGTGTGCTCTTCCGATCTTCCATGATGGAGGGAGCGCTGTCCGGGAAAACAGGGTTTACGGGAAATGCGGGATATTGCTATGTGGGAAGTCTCAAGAGAGATGACAGAACCTTTGTTGTGGCGCTTCTCGGCTGTGGATGGCCGAATAACAGGGGATATAAGTGGAGTGATACCAAAAAGCTTATGGCGTACGGACTCGAGAATTTTACCTATCATTCGTTGAATGAGGTGAAAGTTGATGAGGAGAGTCTTGCCCCAATACCGGTCGCAGGCGGACAGACAGATAAAATCGGAGAAAGCATCGCTGTTCCTGTTACTGTGGTAACAAAAGAAGCAGGGATAGAAGGAGTGCTTCTGAAGGAAGATGAATCTTTTGAAAAAAGGGAAGAAATTGCAAAGGAATTGGAAGCACCTGTAGAAAAAGGAACAGAGGTAGGTAAGATCACTTATCTGGTAGACGGAGAGGTTTATGGAATCGATTATGTCATCACGGTCGATCATGTAAAGAAAATTGATTTTACGTGGTGCTTTTTGCAGGTGATAAAACATTACAGTATTTTCTGATAAAAAATACGGGAAGAAAGGAAAAGTAAAATGAAAAAAATTCTGGTTGTATTAACGGGAGGTACCATTGGAAGCAGGGTGGATAATGACGTGATCGATGTGAGCGATACTTCTCCGTACCGGCTGCTTTCTTTGTATGAGGAGTCTTATGGCAGGGAAGCGTTTGAAGTGATACAGCCTATCAATATCTTAAGTGAAAACATGACACCGGATTCTCTTTTGATTCTTTTGAAAGCACTTGACCGGATACCCTACGAGGAATATGCGGGGATCATTGTGGCGCACGGATCCGATACGCTGTCCTATACCTCTGCATTTGCCGGGCTTTTGTTCCATTATATCCCAGTCCCCATGATCCTGATTGCAAGTAACTATCCGCTGGGGCAGGAGGGAAGCAATGGCCTCAATAATTTTGCGAGAGCCGTGGAGTTTATTCGGGAACAAAACAGAAAGGGTGTCTATACCCTGTATCAGGACCGGAATGGGATCAATCAGGTATATCTTGCAACAAGGATTCATGAGGCAGAACCTGTTCATGATCAGTTCCGGGATTTTAGCGGTTGCGCATTCGGAAGAATGGAGAATGGAAGATTTCTTTTCCGGACGGAAGAGAATACGGAAGAAAACCGGATGATTGAAAAGGAATTGAAAAAAGACAGAATACAGAAACTGATGGTGCCGGAATCCTTGTCAAACAGAGTGATGATGATCAAGCCTTATCCGGGGATGGACTATTCTGTTTTTCAGTTTGATGAGAGCAATAAACCTGCTGCAGTTCTTCATTATCTTTATCATTCCGCAACAGTCTGTCTTTCGGGGGAGGAATACAGTTTCCTTTCTTTTGTGCAGCGTTGCAGAAGGCAGAACATTGACGTATATACCGCTTCCTATAAAAGAACGGACGGAAAACAGTATGCAACGGGTGATGCCCTCCTAAAAGCAGGGGTGATTCCTCTTCTCAATATTTCGCCGGAGGCAGCTTATGCGAAGCTGATGCTCATATATAATAGTAAAAAGCCGATGGACAGAGAATTCTTGCAGGAAAATATTTATTTTGAGTGTATAGAAAGCAGAAATGTGTAAAAATTGTATAAATTTTGAATTTTTTTCTAGGCGAATGAAAGCTTTTGTGTTATACTACCATAGACGCATTTATGGGGTTATTATGCCCCTGCGAATTAAGTTATTATTTTTTTAATATAAAATGGAGGGCTGAAAAATGAGTACTACTTCACAGGCGAGTCAAAGAATTACAGCTTTACTCGATGAAAACAGTTTCGTTGAGATCGGCGGATTGGTTACAGCCAGAAGCACAGATTTCAATCTGAAACAGACAGAAACTCCTTCTGACGGTGTCATTACCGGCTATGGAGTGATAGGCGGCAACCTTGTGTATGTTTACAGCCAGGACGCATCTGTATTGAACGGTTCCGTTGGCGAAATGCATGCAAAGAAAATTGCTAACCTCTATGATCTGGCACTTAAGACAGGCGCACCCGTGATCGGGTTGATCGATTCTGCCGGACTTAGATTACAGGAAGCAACAGATGCTTTAAACGGATTTGGTGAAATTTATTTAAAGCAGGTTAAGGCTTCCGGAGTGATTCCTCAGATTACAGCAGTTTTTGGAAGCTGTGGCGGCGGACTTGCTCTTATCCCTACTTTGACAGACTTTACTTTCATGGAAGGTTCCAAGGCGAAGTTGTTCGTAAATTCTCCCAATGCACTGGATGGAAATTCAGTTTCCAAGTGTGATACCGCAGCAGCTAAATTCCAAAGCGAAGAGGCTGGTATTGTGGATGTTGTTGCTGATGAAGCATCTGTTCTTGCACAGATCAGAGAGCTTGTTGCAATGCTTCCCGCAAACAACGAGGATGACATGTCCTTTGAAGAGTGCACAGATGATCTGAACAGAGCATGTGCAGAGATCGCTAATTGTGTGGGAGATACATCTATTGCACTTTCCCAGATTGCTGATAACGGCATTGTTTTTGAAGTAAAGCGTGAGTATGCTAAGGATATGGTTACAGGCTTTATTAAATTAAACGGTGTTACCGTTGGTGCCGTTGCAAACAGAACGGAAGTTTACGGAGAAGACGGAACCGTTACAGAAAAGTTTGATGCGGTATTATCTGCAGCAGGATGTGACAAAGCAGCTGATTTTATTAACTTCTGTGATGCATTTGAAATTCCTGTATTATCTCTTACCAATGTGAAGGGCTTCAAGGCAGACAAATGCAATGAAAAGAAGATTGCTAAAGCAGCAGCCCGCCTTACATATGCATTTGCAAATGCTACCGTTCCCAAGGTAAATGTGATCATTGGACAGGCTTACGGAAGCGCATACGTAGCAATGAACTCCAAGGCTATCGGAGCCGATATCACCATGGCATGGCCTGATGCGCAGGTCGGAAGTATGGATGCCAAGCTGGCAGCCAAGATCATCTGCGACGGACAGGGTGCTGATGCCATTGAGGAATGCGCAAAAGAATATGCTGCTCTTCAGACAAGCGCATCAAGTGCAGCAAAGAGAGGCTATTTAGATCAGATTGTTGAACCCGTCGCTACCCGTAAGTATGTAATCGGCGCTTTTGAAATGCTG
>CAMEIH010000108.1 GCA_945917985.1 uncultured Clostridium sp.
TCATCTGAGCCTTTTTTCTTCGTCTCAGTTTTTCATAGGTCATTTGACACTATCTGGTGGCTTTAATCAAAATTTATGCAGTTGCTTCCTTTTCCTGCTGGGCTTTCAGATTTTTCTGTGCAGTGGAGAGCATCAGCTTGATGCGGTTCAGCTGGTTAACCTCGCTGGCACCCGGATCATAATCGATGGCAACGATATTGCTTAACGGGTATTGCCTGCGAAGCTCTTTGATAACACCCTTGCCTACCACATGGTTCGGAAGACAGGCAAAAGGCTGGGTACATACGATGTTATTCACACCGCTGTGGATCAGCTCCACCATTTCACCGGTCAGAAACCATCCTTCACCGGTCTGGTTGCCGATGGAAACAATCGTCTTGGCGTATTCCACAGTCTGATAGATCCGTACGGGTGGCGTAAAGTTTTTGCTCTTTTCAAATGCTTTTCTGGCACTGCCACGTAGGAATTCAAGGGCATCGATACCAAGCTTTGAGATGAGAGCCGTCTTTTTGCTCATACCAAGATGGTCAGCCTTGTAAATCTGGTTGTAGAAGCAGTAGAGCATGAAATCAAGTAAGTCGGGAACCACAGCTTCAGCGCCTTCCGATTCCAGCAATTCTACCAGATGGTTGTTTGCGGCAGGTGCGAACTTGACAAGAATCTCGCCGACGATACCAACTCTTGGCTTTACTTCACCGGTAACCGGAATCGCATCAAAATCGGCAATCATCTGACGGCACATTTTGCGGAATTTGAAAAAGCTCATGTGTTTTGCGGAAACAAATGCCTGACAGCGTTTCAGCCATTTCTTATGAACAGCCTCCACACTTCCTTTTTCCTTTTCATAAGGGCGCATACGATAGACACAACGCATGAAGATATCCCCGAATACGGCACCGTAGGCAGCTCTCATTAACAGCTCTGCGTTCAGGTGGAAACCGGGATTGCTTTCGATTCCTGCCATGTTTAAGGAAATAACGGGAACCTGCGGCATACCTGCTTTTTCCAGAGCTCTGCGGATAAAGCCCACATAGTTGGTAGCACGGCATCCGCCGCCTGTCTGCGTCATGATAACAGCAACCTTATTCAGATCATATTTGCCGGATAAAAGGGCATCCATAATCTGGCCGACTACCATGAGAGAAGGGTAGCAGGCATCATTGTTAACGTATTTAAGCCCCACATCCACCGCATGCTTGTTGTCATTTGGCAAAACCTCGAAGTTGTAGCCACAGGCATTGAAAGCAGGCTCTAAGACATCAAAATGGATCGGAGACATCTGAGGGCATAAAATAGTGTAGATCTTACGCATTTCTTCCGTAAAGACAACCTTGTGGATGGCAGAGGAGCGAATGGTGCGCTCCTTGTGCTTCTGTTCCCTGACACGTATTGCGGACAGGAGGGAGCGGATACGGATCCTGGCAGCACCGAGGTTATTGACCTCATCAATTTTCAGACAGGTATAAATCTTGTCTGAGCCGGAGAGAATATCGTTTACCTGATCTGTTGTGACGGCATCCAGACCGCAGCCGAAGGAGTTCAGCTGGATCAGATCCAGGTTATCCACTGTCTTGACATAACTTGCAGCGGCATAGAGTCTGGAGTGATACATCCACTGGTCGGATACGATAAGAGGACGTTCCGGTTTCGCAAGGTGGGAAACGGAATCCTCAGTAAGGACAGCGATACCGTAGGAATTGATCAGCTCCGGAATACCGTGATTGATCTCGGGATCAATATGGTAAGGACGTCCGGCAAGAACAATGCCGCGTCCGCCGGTTTCTTTCAGATATGTAAGAACCTCTTCCCCTTTCTTTTGCATATCCTTTCTGGCGTTTGCCAGCTCTTTCCAGGCCTCATGAACGGCAGCAATGATTTCCGCTGTATTGATTTCTTTAAATTCCGCTGTCAGTGCGTCGCAGATAGTCTTTTCATCCCGGAAGGACATAAAAGGATTGCGCAGGCGCATCTGACCGCTGGTAATCTCTTCTACATTGTTTTTGATGTTCTCAGAGTAGGAGGTTACAATAGGACAGTTGTAGTGGTTGTTGGCTTCCTCGAACTCATTGCGCTCATAAAAGAGGGCGGGGTAGAAAATAAAGTCAACCTTCTGGTCGATCAGCCATTTTACATGGCCGTGAGCCAGCTTGGCGGGGTAACATTCCGATTCACTGGGAATGGATTCGATGCCAAGCTCATAAATCTTACGGTTGGAAACAGGAGATAATACAACCTGATAGCCAAGCTTTGTAAAAAAGGTAAACCAGAAGGGATAGTTTTCATACATGTTGAGAACACGGGGAATACCGACGCGTCCTCTTTTCGCCTCGTCTGCAGGAAGAGGCTCATAGTCGAAGATCCGCTTCAGCTTATAATCAAAAAGATTGGGAACTCCGTTTTCGTTTTTCTGCTTTCCTAAGCCCCGCTCACAGCGGTTTCCGGATATATACTGGCGTCCTCCGGTGAATTTGTTGATGGTGAGACGACAGTTATTGGTACAGCCTTTACATTTGGCCATGCTTGTCTCAAATTGCAGGGTATTGATCTTTTCAATGGGCAGCATGGTTGTCTCATAGCCTTCACTGTAGCGCTCCCTTGCGATTAAAGCGGCACCGAATGCGCCCATGATACCTGCAATATCGGGCCGGATCGCTACGCAGTCCGCAATCTTTTCAAAGCTTCTAAGAACAGCATCATTATAGAAAGTACCGCCCTGTACAACAATATTTTTGCCGAGCTCAGAAGCACTGGAAACCTTGATTACCTTAAAGAGCGCATTTTTGATAACGGAATAGGCAAGTCCCGCAGAGATGTCGGACACGGAAGCACCTTCCTTCTGCGCCTGCTTTACCTTGGAGTTCA
>CAMEIH010000109.1 GCA_945917985.1 uncultured Clostridium sp.
TGATCATTGAAAGAGAAAAGCAATTAGGTGGAATTCTGCGTCAGTGTATTCATGATGGCTTTGGTCTGACACGTTTTGGTGAGACATTGAGCGGACCGGAATATTCACAGCGTTTTATTGATATGGTAGAGGAATTGGAGATCCCTTATATTACTAATGCTACAGTTATAGATCTGTCAGGAGATAAGATCGTGACGGCAGCTACTCAGGATGGTCTGCTTCAAGTCCAGGCTAAAGCAGTAATCTTAACGATGGGATGCCGGGAACGTACAAGAGGTGCGCTGGCAATTCCAGGCTCACGTCCATCTGGGATCTATAATGCAGGTGTTGCCCAGAGTTACATTAATCTGTTTAACACAATGGTTGGTAAAGAGGTCATTATTATGGGTTCCGGTGATATCGGAATGATCATGGCAAGACGTATGACTCTGGAAGGAGCGCACGTAAAAGCTGTGTTTGAAGTACTGCCATATCCAAGCGGTCTTCCGCGTAATATTGAGCAGTGCCTGAATGATTATGATATTCCGTTATATCTGAGTCATTCCGTAGTCAATATTAAAGGCGATACACGTATTGAGGGAGTGACCGTTGTACAGGTGGATGAGAACATGCGCCCAATCCCAGGAACGGAGAAAGACTTCTCCTGTGATACGCTGGTATTGTCGGTAGGACTGATTCCGGAAAATGAATTGTCTATAGAAGCCGGAGTTCTTCTGGATAACAGGACCAAAGGTGCAGTTGTCGATGAAAATTATCAGACAGGTGTACCGGGAATCTTTGCGGCAGGAAATGTTCTTCATGTTCATGATCTGGTAGATTTCGTTTCTCAGGAAGCAGAACGTCTGGCAGATGGTGTTGCTGCATATCTGAAAGATGGGGAATTGCCGAAATGCGATATTACGGTAGAACCAGATGCTGCCATTGGTCATGTGATTCCACAGAAAGTCAGTGGACAGCAAGACTTTGGCTTGTCTATGCGTGTGCGCAAACCATTGAAAAAATGTTGTGTGACAGTGAAGCAGGGAGATGTGGAATTAAAGACAGTAAAACTTCCAAAGGCAAATCCTGCGGAAATGATTCAGTTTGTAGTTCCGGCAGAAAAAATAAAGGCTGACGAGAAAATAGAGGTGTCTGTATATGAAAGATGAGAAAAGAACCTTTACATGTATTATATGTCCAAATGGCTGTGTGATTGAGACTCAGAAAAAAGGAGAAGAGATTATTGTCTCCGGTAATCTATGTAAGCGAGGAGAAGAGTACGTTAATCAGGAATTGAAAGATCCGAGAAGAACAATCGCCACAACTGTTTCTATTTCAGGGGCTGAGCTGCCGCTGTGTAGTGTGCGCCTGACGAAAGCAATACCGAAAAAAGAGATTTTTAATGTTATGAAGGAAATCCAAAAAGTACGTTTGACAGCACCGGTACGGATCAATCAGGTCGTTATCTCCAATGTCTGTGGACTCGACAGTGATGTGATCGTTACCAAGAATATGGATGCTGTTTCAAAATAATCTGGCCTCATAATATGAAATAACTTCTCGGAATCTCAATGAATGAGATTCCAAGCGAAAATTGACAACTGAATATCGTGCAGGAAAAGAAATTTGCGAGAAATGGACATAAACATTGGACATAGAGGATACTATGCCTTGAAAAATTTTATGGAGTCGTTTAAGATAACATTATTAAGAGGCCAATCTTAATAATGAATCTTGAAATGCCTCGACTGACGGCATTTCCCAGGCATCAAGATGTTGTAGCATCATGATGCCGTAGAGGCGGCAGTACCACATCTTCGTAGAGCGGTGCCTGCCGTCTTCTAATTTATAGTCTTCTTTCTCACGTTTATTAGAACGTTCCACGGAAGTCCTTCCGTCATATTCCTTTTCCCATGCTTTACTGTCCCTTGGCGGTATGTTAAATAACCTTGGATTGTCATCGGTAAAGATATGTACGGTTCTGCCGTATTTCGCCGGTGAACAGGGATGCTCACAGAAGCAGCCGCGTTGCCGGTTCGATTTAGGACATCGGTATTTTGCCCGGTGTTTGGCAGTCTCATATCCATCTTTATGCATACGTAAGCCCATCTTGCAGATTGGGACACCGTCATCGTCAATGGTAAAGTCGTCTTTGTAAGTGAAATGCCCGGTATGTCCGGGATTCAAGTCGATAAAAGGCGTGATATTTTCCCGTTTGCAGTATTCATAAATAGCGTAAGCGTCATGAGCAGAATCAAGAAGGAGCTTTTCTATGTGGAACTCCGGAAGATATGCTTTCATGGTGAAAAAGGAATGGAGAAAAGAAAGCATGTCATGCCGGGAAGCACGCTCTAAAATAGGAAAAACGGGAAGGTCACTGTGTGAATCGGAGGCCACATACATGTAGAGATGGTAACCGAAGAAATAGGATTCCCGGTGAGAGTCCCATCCCCAGTTACAGTCGGGCTGGGAATAATGACGTTTACAGTTACAGAAAGAACAGCCATTCTCCCTGCAACCGCAGATCCGCTTTTTCCGCTGCTGTGCTGCGGTACGGACAGGAGTGCCGTCCCCGGCAAGAGCCAGATGTTTCGAATCGATCAACCCCTTGCGGATGGAAAGATCCAGAAATTGTTGCTTATAAAGATGGAAAATGAGAGAAAAAGGATTCTCTGGTTTTAAGTGCAAGCGTTCCAGCAAAGGGAGAAGTTTGGAAGCTATGCTGGAAGAATCGCAGGGAGTCTTATCGCCTTTCTTTTTCCCCTTGGGAGGTTTCATTTTAGGGAAACGGTCTTTCGGGGAAAGGTTGTTGGAATCAT
>CAMEIH010000110.1 GCA_945917985.1 uncultured Clostridium sp.
CACCAAATGAAATCAATAATTTCTTTTTCATGAAAAATCCTCCCTCTTCGTACCTGTTGCAATTTAACAGTGCAACCATAGCACAATTGCTTTCTGTACGAAACACAAGGGAGGATAACCTGCTCATTTAACGGATGAATTGCATTCTCAATCTTCTTTCATAAGGGCACGTCTTCCAAGCTCAAGAGCTCCCATAATACCCTGATCATCATGGAGACTTGCTGGCACAATGTAGTGATCGAGGTCTGCCATTTCTTTTGTTTTAATATAACCGTTCATCATCTTCTTTACATAGCTGCGGATCTGCGGGAACAACTGCTCCTGATGCATCACGCCGCCCCCTAAGATAATCATCTGTGGGGAAAGAATCAGTATATAGTTAACGATAGCCTGAGCAATATAGTACGCCTCCAGATCCCATACCCTTGCATCGTCCTTAAGCTCTACTGCCTTCCTGCCCCATCTTGCCTCTATGGCCGGACCTGCTGCCAAACCTTCCAGACAGGTCTTATGATAAGGGCAAGTTCCTTCGTAGGTATCATCCTCTCTCTGGGTCAGAAGAATATGCCCGGCCTCGGGATGAAGCATGCCGTGAAGAAGCTTTCCTTCAATATAGATACCGGCGCCCACACCGGTTCCGATGGTCACATAGACCACACAGTTTTTCCCTTTTGCCTGGCCAAAGGTCACTTCCCCCAGCACAGAGCCGTTTACATCGGTATCAAACCCCACGGGTACCTTAAGTGACTTTTCCATGGTGCCGACAATATTATAGTCAGCCCAGGCAAGCTTGGGGGTACTGGTAATGTATCCGTAGGTCTCTGACTTTTTATCCGGGTCAATGGGGCCGAAACAGCCGATTCCCAGTGCCTCAATTTTTTTCTCCTCAAAGTAGGCAATCAGCTTCGGCATTGTGATTTCCGGCGTTTCAGTTGGAATTGACACCTGCTCATAAATTTCTCCGCTCTCATCTCCGATGGCGCATACCATTTTTGTTCCGCCTGCTTCCAGTGCTCCTAATCGCATCATTTTACTCCTGTTTTTCTACATATTTTTGTTTTGTCTGAATCCCTTCATCTACAGTATCGTTTTTTACCACTCCGAAATCAGAGAGCACCCAGTCATACATACCGGTGGTCACTGTGCTGCCACAGTATTCACATACCCCAAAGGAAGTACCTTTTATGGGCGCACCGCAGTTCGGGCAAACAAAGCCCTCTTCCTTTTCCTTTGCACTTCTTGTCTTTGAACCTGCTGAGCGCATAAATGTCATCTTGTAGTACATGTTCCATCTGGTAGTCTTATCACCGAAAATCACTTCCCCTGTAGCTTCCTTCACCTGGTAATCGATCATGCTGGCTGCCAGATATATGCCCAGATATTCATATTCCGCATCTCTTCTGTAGGAGGTCAGATATGTCGTATTGACACTGATCCTCTCCAGATGATTTACAATGCCGTCCTCAATCTTTTTCTGTATCTGACGCTCCGTCTGCTGATACAGGTTCTGATGAAGCACAGTTCTTACCGGTTCAAGATCACGCTTCGCCCAAGCATCCTGAATATCCACATATACCTGCTTTACAAAGGAAATAAAATCGGGTGCCGTAAAGTTAGGATCTTCTTTTCTGATGATGGCACTGATTTCAGAGGTTCTGTCGGGCAGAGTCTTCTGTTGTGTTTTTACAGGTGCATTTTTTCTGGTCTGTGATCTTTGACTGCTGCTGCGGGTTCTGTCGTTTTTATTGCGTAATACCGTATAAGCAATGAGCACAATTACCAATACCGTGACAAAGATGCCCTCTCCCTCAGATGAGGTATGAGAGCTTCGATCATTATAATAACCGTAGTCATCATCATAATCACTGCCCCAGTCACTGTCGTAATCGCTGTCCCAGTCATCTCCGCTGTCATAATCGTTGAAGTCCCCAAAACCGGCCTCCACCTTTATCTTGAGTCCCGCGAATGACAAAACAACAATTAAAAATAGCAATGCCATACCCTGCAGTGCTTTTCTGATTCTGTCCCCCATATTTTTCTCCCCTGTTTTCACTATAGTACATTCTATTTTCCCGATGCCGGTTTATTTCCTTTATTTTGTCAGTTCAGAAGTACAGTGAGCACATCTTACAGCATCTAACGGAATTTCGCTCTTGCAGTAAGGGCAGATTTTGGTAGTGGGAGCCTTGGGTTCTTCCTTCTTTTTTCCTACACTCATCAGCTTATTGATTCCCCTGATCAGGCAAAACAAAATAAATGCCATAATGATGAAATTTACGATAGACGCCAAAAAGGCAGAGCCAAATCCGATGATGTCTGCCTTTGTATAGGATGCATTTCCCATAATCACACTGATAACAGGGTTAATAAAATTGTCCGTAAGAGAGGTCACAATTCCGGAGAAAGCACCTCCGATGATGATACCGACTGCCATATCCATGACATTGCCGCGCAGGGCAAACTCTTTAAATTCCTTCAAAAACTTCTTCATTCCTAAATCCTCCGATACTTTTTTATCTCTTTATCGGCATATTTATCCGAAAATATTAATTATAAATATATCATATCGGGGACTTTATTTCCATCCTTTTGTCGGAATCTCAGCTCTGAAAGGTAAATTCTGTTTTATGCCTGCCAGTTTTTTGAAATGTGTGTTTTCACAGTCTTTGCTGAATTTCCGTCAGGTTATCCACAATGCCTGCCTGCACAATGACTTTGCTTTCAATTTTTTTCTTC
>CAMEIH010000111.1 GCA_945917985.1 uncultured Clostridium sp.
CTTGCTGATCTTGCTGATGATTATGTATGTGACGCTTTCGGTTCTGCTCACAGAGCACACGCTTCTGTTGCAGTAGTTACCAAATATATCTCTGAAAAAGGCGGCGTAAATGCAGTTGGTTATCTGATGCAGAAGGAAATCGAATTCCTCGGCAATGCAGTAGAGAACCCTGTAAGACCTTTCGTAGCAATCCTCGGCGGTGCTAAGGTTGCTGACAAGCTTAACGTTATCGACAACCTTCTTGAGAAGGCTGACACACTGATCATCGGTGGCGGTATGGCATTTACCTTCTTAAAGGCTAAGGGCTATGAAATCGGTAAATCCTTAGTAGATGACGAGAAGATTGATTATTGTAAGGAAATGATGGAAAAGGCTGAAAAGCTTGGCAAGAAGTTACTTCTTCCTATTGATACCACAATCGCAGCTTCTTTCCCTGATCCTATCGACGGACCTATCGATGTAACTGTAGTTGATGCTGACAAGATTCCTGCAGATATGGAAGGTCTTGATATCGGAACAAAGACAGCAGAGCTTTATGCAGACGCTGTTAAGTCCGCTAAGACAGTTGTTTGGAACGGACCTATGGGCGTATTCGAGAATCCCACTCTTGCAAAGGGAACAATCGCTGTAGCAAAGGCTCTGGCTGAAACAGATGCAACAACCATTATCGGTGGCGGTGACTCCGCAGCAGCTGTTAACCAGCTCGGCTTTGCAGATAAGATGAGCCACATTTCAACAGGTGGCGGTGCTTCCCTTGAGTTCCTTGAAGGCAAGGTACTTCCCGGTGTAGCAGCAGCAGATGACAAATAAGGAGATAAGAAAAATGGCAAGAAGAAGAATTATTGCCGGCAACTGGAAGATGAACATGACTCCCAGCCAGGCAGTTGAACTTTGTGCAACACTGAAAGATTTAGTAAAGAATGATGCAGTAGACGTAGTATACTGCGTACCTGCAATCGATATCGTACCTGTAGCAGAGGCTATTAAGGGTACAAACGTTAAGTTAGGTGCTGAAAACTTCTATATTGAAGATAAGGGTGCTTTCACAGGCGAGATTTCTGCTCCCATGCTTAAGGAAGCCGGTGTTGAATATATCATCATCGGACATTCAGAGAGAAGAGATATCTTCGGCGAGAACGATATCCTTATTAACGCTAAGGTGAAGAAGGCATTTGCTGCAGGACTTAAGCCCATCCTTTGCTGTGGTGAGTCTCTTGCTCTTCGTAAGGCAGGCACATACAAAGAGTGGATCGCAAGACAGATTAAGTGGGATCTTACAGATGTAACAGCTGATCAGGTGAAGGAGCTTGTTATCGCTTACGAGCCTATCTGGGCTATCGGAACAGGTGAGACAGCTACAGCTGACCAGGCACAGGAAGTATGTAAGATGATCCGTGAGGTGATCGCTGAAATGTACGATGCTCCTACAGCAGAAGCAGTTCGTATTCAGTACGGCGGTTCCATGAACGCAGGCAACGCAGCTGAACTTCTTTCAAAGGAAGACATCGATGGTGGTCTGATCGGTGGTGCAGCGCTGAAACCTGATTTCGGTCAGATCGTTAACGCATAATAGTTTTATATACAAAAGATAAAATCTTTTATAAGCAAAAGATAAAAAACGGCTCAAATCGTGAAAACGGTTTGAGCTGTTTTGCATTATGTGGTATACTTATTTCCAGTAATTAAGGTAAGGAGGCTTTGTGCCCGGATGAATAACAAGCTATATATGGTGATCCCTTGTTATAATGAAGAGGAGGTATTACCGGAAACATCCAAGCGTCTCAGGGAAAAAATAAACTCTTTGATCGAAAAGGGAAAGATTGACAAAGAGAGCCGCATTGTGTTTGTAAATGACGGTTCAAAGGATAGAACCTGGGAAATCATCAAAACCCTTCATGAGGAGGATTCCGTATTTTCAGGTATCAATCTTACCAGAAACAGAGGACACCAGAATGCACTGCTGGCAGGCCTTATGACAGTGATGGATTACGCGGATATGACTATTTCCATGGATGCAGACCTGCAGGATGATGTGGATGCCATAGATGAAATGATTGACAAGTATCTGGACGGGATTGATATTGTATACGGTGTGCGAAGCAGCCGCGCCAAGGATACCTTTTTTAAGAAAGCAACGGCGGAAGGCTTTTACAAGATCATGAATTCCATGGGAGCAAACACGGTATTCAATCATGCGGATTACAGGCTGATGAGCAAGCGGGCTCTGGAGGGACTTTCTCGGTTTCAGGAAGTCAATTTGTTCCTTCGGGGTATCGTTCCCATGATCGGCTATCCCACGGATGTGGTTTACTATGAGAGAGGAGAACGTTTTGCCGGTGAGAGCAAATATCCTCTTGGAAAAATGCTTTCCTTTGCCATTGAGGGAATCACCTCTTTAAGTACCAAACCGATCAGAATGATCACATTCCTGGGCTTTTTCATCTTTCTTGTGAGCATTGGAATTTTGATCTACTCTCTGGTGCGCCATTTCATGGGAGCTACCATTGTTGGATGGACAACACTTATGGTTTCTGTCTGGGGAATCGGCGGACTGATCCTTCTTTCCCTTGGCGTTGTGGGAGAATACATCGGCAAGATCTATCTGGAGACCAAGGCAAGACCCAGATTTATTGTGGAGCAGTTTCTGGATGAAGCAGCTCAAAGAGAGAAAAATAACAATGATTAGTCCTTGACATACATAAGAATAACAGATATACT